>JBHLLM010000277.1:0-4567 GCA_048885575.1 Candidatus Hermodarchaeota archaeon | reverse complement strand
ATTAGAGATTGTTTTTTAGATTTCGACAATCAAATTAATTTTTTTTTTTTTTTTATTAGGTTGTTTTTATATCAAAACTTAAGTTCTAAATAAGGAGAACGAGAAAAAAGAGACTATTTAGCCTTATACATACTTTTTAGAAAATCAAGGACGATTTCCTTTACTGACCTACGATCTGGTGCTGATTCTATCATTCGATATAGTGCGGACTGTCCATCTAGTTTTTTTGTAGGATTATTGATGACTTCTTCAACACATTCATTGAGATCTTTAAGGAATGGTTCTACGACCTTAGCATGATGTGGATTTATAGTCATGTGAATTGCATGAGGAAATTGCATGCGGTCTAAATGCCAACCTCTTTTTTCCATTACATCTGCTAAACTGTACATGTGAAATTTATCTGATGTAAACGAAAATAAGCTCATATCAGGTCTTCCTAAAATATGTAATTCAGGAATTTGTTCAATAGCATCCATTAATTTTTTAGTTGTATCCATTACGATCTTTGCAAGTTTTAGATAACCGTTTTCGCCGAGAGCTTTTAAAGCTGCCCATGATGCAGCGACACTACCTCCTGGACGAGTGCCCTGCATTGCGGGAGATGCGTAAATTCCACCCGCCCAATCAATTGATGCAGAATACTGGTATTTTAATAGTCTATCTGATCGGTATAAGATTGTTGAAGAGCCTTTAGGACCATATCCATATTTATGTATGTCGGCAGAAATTGATGTGACACCAGGGACTGAAAAATCGAAATCTGGTATCTCATATCCGAGTTTTCTTACAAAGGGTAGCATATATCCACCAAGACATGCATCCACATGCATACCGATTCCACATTCCTTCGCAAGAGCTCCAAGTTCGGTAATGGGGTCTACTATTCCTCGAGGAAAATCGCAAGCAGCTCCTACTATTAGAATGGTGTTATCTGATACTTTATCTTTGGTTGCTTTTACATCAGCTCGAAAAGTATTTTTGTCAACTGGAACATAAATAGGTTTTACATCAAAATATTTGGCCGCCTTTTCAAAGGAAGGATGGGTTGAACTTGGTAGAATCATTTCAGGCTCTTTTATATGTGGAAGCTTCTCTCTCGCCCAGTCTCTATATGTTTTCACTGCTAATAAAATACTTTCAGTACCTCCTGAAGTCATGCTTCCACAAGCTTTGCGATCTCCTCCTAATAAATCTATAGTCATCGAAACTACTTCTGATTCAAATTTTTGTAAACTTGGGAATGCCATAGGACTGAGAGCATTCTCAGAAAAAAACATTGTATATACTTCTTTAAGTAATTCAGTATGGTCATCACTTGCGTGCGATACTAAGCTCCAAATCTTTCCATTTTGCCAATTTGCATCATTTTTACGTGCTTCTCCCATTAAGTTAAGAATTTGATTTCTGGGAAATCCTTTTTCAGGTAAAGTTACTTTTTGTCTTGCCATTCTTTACTCACTTCTAGTTTGTAAAAATAATTACGCTAATTTTAATTTGATAATAATTTTGAGCCTAAAGGATTTAAATTTTGCTCTAGCTATGGATACGGATATTTAATTTTCCATTTCTTATTGATTTGCCACATAACTAAATAGCTGTCTGAATACACTTGAAGATGTCCTATTGAGAAGTTCTTTAATCTCATTAAACCATATAGTTAATTAATTTTATATAGGTCAAAATTCAAAATTTAATATGGAATTAATCGAAGGAGAGGAAATAAATTTATGTGGCTAAATGCTTGGACATATATGAGAATGGATGATGATCAACGCTGGTGGAGTTTTGAGTGGAATTTTGCGGAATCGGTCCGCAGTCAGATGCAACTTCCTGATAAAGTAATTATTAAGGATGATACTTTAAGAGAGGGAGAAGAAACGCCCGGATCTTACTTTACCATCGATCAAAAGGTTGAACTTGCTAAACTTTTTGAAGAAATGGGAATTCCCGAAGTTGAAGTGGGTTATGCAGCTGGGATTCAGGAACATGCGGATACATTTAAAGCTCTTAAAAGAGAAGGGATTAAAATGAAATTATCATCCCATGCAAGAATGTATGTTGAAGATGTTAAGAAAGAAGTGGACGAGATATTATCTGCAGGGGCAGATCATGTTAACTTTTTATTGGTACCGGGGCCTGCTCTGAAAAGTAGGAAAGAGGTGTTGAATAGGATAACTGAAGCGATTGAATATGCTAAGGATCAAGGTGCTTACGTAGCTTTTGGTTCTGGGCGCGTGACTCCTAAATATTGGGAAAGTTTTCTACGCCTTGCCTTAGATGCTGGAGTTGATCGAATTGTTGTATATGATGGGAATGGATGCGCTTTGCCTATAGCCTTTAAAGATGTCGTAATATTTACCAAAAATATTGTTGGAAAGATACCTGTGGAAGTCCATACACATCAAGATCTTGGTTTAGCTACTGCAACTACTCTTGCAGGAGTGGAAGGGGGCGCTGAGGTCGTTGATGTTGTTTTTAATGGTCTTGGCGACAGAGCAGGAAATGCGGCTACAGAGGAAGTTATTATGGCTCTCGAAATTTTGTATGGATTTGATCTTAATCTGAAGTTGGATATGATTATGGAGATATCTCAGCTTATTGAGAAATATAGTAAAACCCCTGTACAGCCTAACAAAGCTATTGTTGGAAAGAATTGCTTCATACACGAATCAGACTTGCATGTTGAGCAGTTACTTAGTGGTGGGTGGATGACTTGGGAACTTTTTCAACCTCAAGTCATTGGTCAATCGCGAAAATTGATATTTGGAGCAACTACTCTTCAAGATCGCGCGCTTAAAGTAAAATTAAATAAAATTGGTTTAGAACCAACAGAGAAGCACTTGGATATCTTAAGGAAAAAGATACAAGAGAAAATAAAAGCTCAAGATTTTATCTCGGAAAAAGAGCTTGAAAATTTGGCTAAAGATATAATAAAATAAGGTTTTTATTCTTTTTTACTCTCTCTTAATCCTCTCCATATCTCCAATTAAGTGTTTCAAGATAGGTACTAGAAGGATAATTGAACTCAGGGTAATAATTGATAAAAATATGTAACCAGGACTATATTGATCATTAAAAGCAATAAATAATTGTCCCAGAATCAATAAACTTATAGATCTACCAAAACTTACAGTAGCCAAATAATTTATAGAATAAACAGTAGTTCTTATTTGAGAAGGACTTACTTCTCCTAGTGTAGCTTGCATTAGGGGGTCTATACCTCCTAAAAGAAACGCACCAAGTAGTATCAATATAAAAAAGGCGATAAATGTTGTCAGACTCTTGGAAAATACTGCTAGTGAATATCCTATTATATATGAGATTGAGGCTATTGAAAGGCAGATGAAAACTACTTTAAGTCTCCCTTTTTTTTCTTTTTGATAAATGTGATCTCCCAATCTTCCGATTAAAATTCCTGAAGGAATCTGAATTCCGTATATTACTAGAAGTAAAGTAGTTGCAGATGTAGGACTTAGACCATGGTCATTCTTTAGCATGGATATAAAGAACGAGGAAGTCGCCCCAATTCCTACGAACATGACAAAATTAAAGCATAAAATTAAGAGGGTCGTTTTATATTTCCAGATTAATTTTAAATCTTTCATTTTTATTCTATACCCGGCGTTAAAACCGTTTTCTCCCGATTGAATTGAGAATCCATCCTTTGCACCTCTTTTTGGCTCGTGAATCGTATATAACAATATTACACAGAGGAACCCGCTGATAGATACAATTATTATAGGGATTTGCCAAGAAAACCAAGGATAGTCGCTCATGAAGCCTGAGAGCATCTGACCAATTCCATTTCCTAATATATAACAGGCACTTATCACTCCAAATTTGATTCCACGTACATTTGGATTAAAAAGATCAATTGTTAATGAAAATGTTAGGGGTATAACGGCACCGAAACCAATTGCTGTTAGGATTTGAAAAAGAAGGAGAGAGTTAAAATCAGTAGCAAAAATCGTAAGAAAAGAAAAGATGGACCATTCTAAGGTTGCAATAATTAATAATATCTTACGGGAAAATCTATCACCAAAAAATGCCCAGAAAAGCGAACAAAAAGCACCAGTCATCAAAAATATTGAATTTATAATAGCGAGGAGTCCTTCACTTTCAAGTGCTAACGCGATAGTAATTTCTTCAGCCATCGGAGTAATTATAGTGAATAAGGCAGAAGAAAATAAAGTTAATATTAACAAAATGTTGAAAGATCGATTGCTCATAATCTATACCATATCCTATATCTTATTTTTTAATTCTATAAAAGTAAATTAATTTAATTTTATAAATAGTTTAATTTCATGGTTGATGACTTTAGCTTTTAGGTATGAACTAAGATGGGAATAGATTTTTAATTTGATACCGCACTCCTTAATCTCCTTTACCAAATCCCACTGATTTTTAACTTGACCAATATAGCCAACATTCATATCTCTTACTCTAACATTCTCAAACATCTCGACGATCTTAACCTTCTGCTCCAAAATATTATACACATCCAGAGCTTTTTCCCCTTCGCGGACAGTAGAGTCTCGAACGAAAACTCGCTTGGCAAGTT
>JBHLLM010000276.1:0-4573 GCA_048885575.1 Candidatus Hermodarchaeota archaeon | reverse complement strand
GCAGAACCATACGGAGGTGCATATGTAAGCTCAAGTTCCTCTAAATCAAAAACAGTTCCATCAAACTTCATAACGGTAGAAATTACATCGATTCTTTTTTCTGTTCCCGACCCTCCTACTGCTTGTGCTCCAAGAATTCTTCCATTTGGAGTTTCAAAAATTAATTTTAAGGTTATTGGTTCCGCTCCAGGATAATATCCTGCATGATTATTTGGATGAATGTATATTTTTTCATAATCAATATTCGAAGTTTTTAACACTTTTTCGTTTAATCCAACTGAAGCAACAATTAAATCGAATATTTTGACAACAGAGGCACCTAATACTCCTTTATACCTTGAATCACGCCCAGCTATGACATCAGCAACAATTCTTCCTTGTTTATTAGCCGGACCAGCTAAAGGTACTCCGGTTGGCTCTTTCGTAATAAAATTCTTTATCTGGATGGCGTCTCCAACAGCGAATATTGAAGGATCAGAACTTCTCATACGATCGTCCACAACGATGTGACCTTTAGGATCAATTTCTAATCCCGCTTCTTTAGCTAATCGATTCTCAGGTTTTACTCCAATTGCTAAAATTACCATATCTGTCTTAATTCTCTCCCCGTTCTTAGTGATAACATAACTTTTTCCCTTATTATCAACTTCAAATGATTCTACGGGATCTTCTAACTGTAAACAAACGCCATTTAAGAGTAACTCTTGATGAACAAACTGAGCAATTTCCTTATCCAAAGAAGTCATTACTTGGTCAAACATCTCCACAATCTTCACCTTAATTCCTCGATGTCTAAGATTTTCAGCCATTTCTAAGCCAATAAATCCTCCTCCAATAACTGTTGCGTGTTTAACTTTACGATTTTCTATATATTGTATAATTTTATTAGAATCAGGAATATTCCTTAATGTAAAAACGGGAACTTCATCTATACCTTTGAAAGGAGGAACAATTGGATTTGCTCCAGGAGAAAGAATCAGATAATCGTAATCTAGAATTATATTATTCCCATTTACAAGATTATTAACGGTAATTTTTTTATTCGTTTTATCGATACTCTTTACTTCATGGTCTATTTTAATATCGATATTAAACCTATCGAGGAATCTCTTAGGAGTCATAAGTTTTAACCGTTTTTCTTCTTTTATGACCTGACCGATGTAATAAGGTAAACCACAATTAGCAAAAGAAACAAACGATCCCCTTTCAAGGACAGTTATTTCTAAGTCTTCTCTTAACCTCCGAAGCCTAGCTGCAGCTGAAGCTCCACCGGCTACTCCACCTACAATAATAACTTTTTCCATCTTAAAATCTTCTCATATATTTTTAGTTGTGTGATCGTGATACACTATATCACTACTTATAATTTTTAAAATTAATTATTCAATTTAAAAAGCTTTCTTATGATTTATTGATTGAAGTAAGAGCTAAAAATTTGCTTTTTTGAATATGATCAAAAAATTTACGGCTATAAAATAAGGTTTTAAAAAATAAGAAAAATTGTAAAAAAAAATTAACCTCTATAATCCAAAACTATTACAGCATCGATAAAAAGCTCATAATTCTCATCTTCGTCATTATCATGTATCACGACCTTCTCGACTTCATCCAATTCACCTTTGACTTCTATAAGGTCTGATTCTTGTATTATTTTAACTTCCGAATGCTTCAATTCTTTCCTTATTTCGACGTTACCAGGAATAGATTTTGCTTGAGTTACAACAATTACTCTTCCAGTATACTTTGTTAACTTCAATGCGAGTTCTAAGGATTTATCTCCAGAATCAACCACCAGGACTCTTTTCTCTCTAAATTCCTCCAAATCAGACGGTATAACATCGTAAACGCCTTTTCCAAAAAATTTTTCAATTCCTAAGATTACTCGAACACCTAGTTGACATGAAGTTACAATTTCTACTTCTGGATTAGTGCCGAGGCGGTAGTTATCAATTGCCGCTTTTAACGCATCAGCAGCAAGATTCGAACAATGCATTTTAATAGGTGGGAGCCCGTTTAATTCGTCGGCTACATCTTGTCTCGTGATCTTGTAGGCTTCATCAAGTGTCATTCCTTTTGCCATCTCAGTTACCATTGACGATGTAGAAACTGCAGATCCGCAACCAAATGTCTTAAATTTAATATCATCTATTATTTCCTCGCCTTTATCATTCTTGCCAACTTTTATATAAATCCACATAAGATCTCCACATACAGGATTCCCAACTTGACCGATTCCATCTGCATCCTCTATTTCACCCACATTACGCGGATTTTTGAAATGATCTAAAACTTTTTCTGAATATTCTGTAGATTTCATATTATTACTTCACCTCTTCATAATTCTTTAAAAAATCAGAAGGCGTTAAAGGCGATAATTTTCTCAATCTTATTACTTGATCGGGTAATACTTCTAAAAGTTTATCAATGTCACTTTCACGAGTTGTTCTTCCCAAAGAAACCAAAAGACTTCCATGCGCTTCTTCATGAAGAAGTCCCATAGCAATTAGCGTGTGCGATGGTTCTAATGTTTTTGAACTACAAGCTGAACCCGTAGCAGCAGCAATATTGTGCTCTTTTAGCGTTAGAATTAACGATTCTCCCTCAATGTAGTCAAATCTAAAATGTGCGTTACTAGGGAGTCTTTTTTCAGGATGTCCATTCAAATGGGACTTAGGGATTGTTTCTAAAACGTTTTTTATTAGCTTATCTCTCAATTTTTTCAAATTTTCTGATTCTTTTGGCATTTCTTCGTTCATGATTTCGGCAGCTTTAGCGAATCCAACGATTCCTGGTACATTTTCAGAGCCTGACCTAAACCCTCTCTCTTGCCCGCCCCCAATTATTATAGGGTTTACCCTCACTCCTTTTTTTATATAAAGTGCGCCAACTCCTCGCGGTCCATAAATATCATTCGAAGATAGGGTGATAAGATCAATTGGAACTTTTTGAACATCAATAGGAAGCACGCTTTCACTAGCTACTGCGTCAGTATGAAATAAAATTCCTCTTTCTTGAGCAAGCTTACTTATCTCAGCAGTTGGTTGAACTGAACCAACTTCATTGCTCGCAGTAGATATTGAAATGAGAATCGTCTCGTCGGTAATATACTTTTCAAGTTTGTCCAATCGGACAATACCAAACCGATCCACAGGAGCTCTGCTGACTCGAAATCCTTCTTTTTCAAGAAACTTGCCAATATTTAAGATCGATATGTGTTCTATTTCAGAAATAATAATATGATTCCCTTTTTTCTTCTGTCTCATTGCAGCTCCAATTATACCCAGATTATTAGACTCTGTCGCTCCTGAAGTAAATATGATATCCGCACGATTAGGTGCGTTTATGAAATTAGCAACTTTTTCCCGCGATTTTTCTAAAATATCAGTAGCAATATCCCCATCGCAATGTAGTGACGCAGGGTTAGCAAATTTATCGTTGAAATAATGCATCATTTCAGACACAACTCTTTCATCAACAGGTTTTGCGGCTTGATTATCCAGATAAACACTCATAATTTTAACCTCTTTAAGCGTTTCTACCATTATTTCTTTTTCTTGAAGTAAAATATCAGATCCTCGCCATCCTTCAAAAACTCAACTAGTTCTGTCCCCGTCCTCTTTGCCCACCTTATTAAATCTTCTTCTGCAGCTGGATCGTCAGCTAATACTTTAAAACACTGACCAACATCCAGAGTTTCTGAAAAATTTCTCACTTCAAATAGCGGTTCTGGACAAAATAAACCTCGCGTGTCCAATTCCTCATCGTATTCGATTTCTTTTTTATCTCCAGACATTTTAACAACCTTCTATTACTTGTATATTTTATATAAAGATTTTTTCTATTTAGAATTAATTTAATTTCTAATTCTCCTAAGAGTTATACTTTCCTTAAGAAATTAAAAGTTCTTATTATATTTTAAACAATTTTTTTGTTATTTAAAATCGGAAAAGGCAACTTCATATAAAGCGACTTTATAATTTATAAATCTCAGATCTGAGACAATAAAGTTTGAATATTTAAAAATAAAAATTGATAAAAATTAAATTACTTTCCGAATGCCTCTTTGATAACTTTTACCCCTGAAACAGCATCGTCTGCAAATAGGTCTGCACCAAGCTTTTTGGCAAGTTCCATATTCAAAGGAGCCCCACCAACTATTAGTTTTACAGAATCCCTTAATCCAGCTGCTATCAAAGCTTCATGAACTGCTTTAATTTGTTCAACGGTCATTGTTAACAAAGAGCTCAAAGCAACAATGTTAGCTCCAGTTTCTCTCACTTTATCTACTATAACCTTTTCATCAACATCCATTCCTAAGTCGAACAATTCAAAACCGGAACTTAATAATAAAGATCCTAAAATATTTTTCCCAATATCGTGATTATCCCCTTTAACTGTTGCGAGAATTATTTTTATCTTATCTTGTGATTGATCTGCGGCTGCTAAAGCTGGTTGGAGCACTTTAAACGCTTCTTTCATCGTTTCGCCAGCGAGTACGAGTTCAGTAAGATAATATTCCTTTTCTTCGTATCTACGCCCTACTTCGTCCATTCCTTTAGTCAACGCATTTAAA
>JBHLLM010000275.1:0-4605 GCA_048885575.1 Candidatus Hermodarchaeota archaeon | reverse complement strand
ATAACTTCAATACATTGAGAGTGCTTTCTAGCTTTATTTCCAAAACGTAAAACATGTAGAATCATTTTGTAATAAGCATCTGACTTAATCTTTACTACACTATTGTCTACAACTTTTCCCATATTAATTCACTTTAACTTTTAGGATTTTAAAAAATATTATTATAAGATTTACTTTTTTAACAATTATATTTTAGAGCAGTTAAATAAATGTATAGTAAATGATAATTTATTCTTCTTTTTCATTTATATTTTTTTTTTCCGACTTTAATTCTATAAAAAAATATTGAATCCAAAACCTCAAAATACATTTGAGGATCTATATTTATATGCAATTTTAAAAAGGAATTATAAAATAAAAGTTATTTTATTAGTCTGGGAGGGGTTTTCCGCAGTATGGACAGAATTTCCATCCTAAATCTTTCCCACAATGAGGACAAAACATTGAACTTTCAGCACTCTCACCTTTAGGAATTTCTGGTAATTCTCTTGTTGTTTTCAAGGTAGATACTGCAGATTCTTCTGCATGCGCTCTTTCTTCTTCCTTTTTGTATTTCATTCTTTCTTGGAACGCTTGGCGTTTTTCTTCTTCCGTCTCATGGGCCGATTTCATTCCTTCTTCTTTAACCCATCCTGTTACTAGGGGTCTTTTTAATTCGCTTAAAGGAACCTTTTCTAATTCTACTTCTTTAGCCTCTGAGATGGGAGCTACAACTTTCTTTTCATCCCTCTTTGTTATCGCTTGTTTTGTTAAAGCTTGCGTGGTTTTCATTATTTGGTGAGGATTTATGTTTGGAATTGCTACTGTCCTTAATACCCAACCTACGATAAGATTTTGATTGGGAAAACCTGATGCACTTAAATCTTCATCCTTATAGACATATGAATCTATTAAAGTATTACCTTTTAGTAAACGAGATGCCCACTTTCCGTTAATAAGCCCTAGCTGAACTCTATACGATGTCCCGGGAATTCCTAATTGACTACTAAGGGGCTCAAATCCTTTTTCAGAAATAATTTAATCAACTCTATTGGGTTTAAATTCTAATCAGTTGAAATCAGATTGATTTAATGAAATAATAATATAATCATGTATTTTGGCTTTATATAATTTTATATTTAACCAAGCAAAATCAATTTTTCGATGGTTATAACATTCATAGTTTGAATAGCCTTCACCTTTAGAATAAAATACTAGATAAAAATAAATACATAAATATGTGTAATGGCATTAATTGTTCAAATATTATCATCTAAAGTCATACTATGACAGTTATAATCCCAAAAGAAGTATATTTTACTGTTGTTGCAGCCTGCGTACGATATGCGAATAAAAAAAGGGCTAAAGATGATTGGAAAGAAGTAAGCGGAATCTTTACCGGCAAAATCATAGAAAATAAAAAAGAGAAAGATCTTTTTATTTCAGCAGCATATCCCATAATGCATGATACCTTCAATCCCAATGATGATGATGTTGACGAATCTGATCCTCGTACCGTTATTGACGGATACCAATATTCTGACGAAGATCATGCATCGCTTGCTCTAATTGACGAACAAGCATTTTCAAGAGGAGAATTCACTGTAGGTTGGTGGCATAGTCACCCGGGTTTTAAGGTAATGCTATCTGGGTTTGGAGATCGTAAAACAACTATCTCATATCAAGCTCATAATCCATTAGCAATAGCACTTGTTTTCAATCCTGATAGATTAATTAGGCAGTTCGAGCTCCCACAAAAAGCAGGTGATCCTATAAAACAATTAAAAGATGATCCCGGATTTAAAATCTTTAGAATGGAAGATCCAAATGATAGATATAGCAATTTTTATGAAGTTGAATACAAGATTGAAGGATTTGAAGATAACGAACAGATGGTAAGAATAGCTAAGAAGCTAGCAATTGATATCACTAATTTCTTTTCAGGTGAAGATGTGTATGAGCTTTATGAAAAATATATTAAAAGTAGAATCATTGAATTGAATTCGGTTCTACAAGGAGTCGAAGAATATCTCCATACATTAACTCGAAAGGGAGAGTCTAAAAGAATACACGAAGTTCTCACTAATCAAACTCGAGATATAAGGAGATTTATAGCTGAAACTTATGTAAAAGTTGAGAGCATTAGAGAATTTACAAACTATCTAGAATATAAAGAACGATCTTTAGTTATTCCTAAAATCAATACAATATTGAAGGAGTGGGATGATACAGTATCACATTTAAATGCCAAACTCACTGAAATCGCCAAAAAATTTGCATTTTGATACTCCCATTCTTAATCTTTTGTTTAAAGGGAAAACCTTCCTTTTTCTAACTTTTTTCTGTTCCTTAAAATTTAATGAATAAATTTGGTTTATTATAAGTTAAGTTCAATTCCCATTTGTTGCCATTTTGGGTCTAGATAAAATGAAAATTGGTCTAATTTTAAATGCAATTGATAATGCTTTTAAATATTGAAGAAGAAAAAAAATTTTAGTTATTTTTTGCTTCTTTTTTCAAACTAAAATAAGTATCTTCAAGTGTTTTTAAACTCTCAATTAAAACCTTGTTAGCTTTAGATTTTTGTTCATAAGATGTTTTTATTGTGTTTAGGATGTATTTTGGAAATATCATATCAACATAAAAATCAGTTAGAAGCGCATAATATTCAATATTATTTTCATCATGATATACTCTAATCATTTGATTGTCCCAAAGATCCTTCAATACGCCATAAATGTCATTGACTCCCTTTTTCT
This sequence comes from Candidatus Hermodarchaeota archaeon, assembly GCA_048885575.1. GTDB lineage: Archaea > Asgardarchaeota > Lokiarchaeia > Sigyniarchaeales > SOKP01 > SOKP01. Next base: position 1,867 of record JBHLLM010000275.1, on the reverse strand, counting down.
TTAGTTTTTCTAATTCATCCTGAGTCACGATAGATAAACGCAAGAGCCTTAATGTTTCATAAACCGGAGGGTTCACAATTACTTTAGCGATTTTCAGATTATCAGCTTTAGTTGGTTGATATTTTTTGAAAAATTCTCTTACATCATTCAAATATGCTTCAGTTAAAGAAGGGAGTAAACCTTTTTTTGATATATCTTTTATTAAATTTATAGGTGGTGTCCTTAGCATGACAATATCGTTTGTAAGAATAATAATTTCTGAGGGAATCCCCTTTATTGAAACTTGTTTAATAATTTCCGCTTTCATTAGATCTTTTAGAATCGTCTCTACATCTATAAAAGCTTCTAAATATTTATCTTTCAACCAAATCAATAGTTCTGATTTGATTACGACTCCGTCGTCTCTTAAAAAGTTTAAAATCATATTTTTAATCTCATTTTGGTATGTATTTATTAGAATTTGTTCATAATTAAACGTAGGGTATAAAGATAACCGTTGAAATAATTTTGGAATCATTTCCTTATAGAAGTCGTCTTCTAAATTTAATAATATTATCTGTAAAGCGTCTACTATTCCATTTTCGTAAACATCAGGATCATCATCGATATTTAATATTAAAATTAAGTAATATCCTTTTTCAGGGCCACTATAGTATGAAACAATATTGAGACTTCCCTCCGTTAATGTAATTACTCCTTTTTCTCCACTATATTCATGAGTACTATAAACTTGCATCAAAGTTTTCATAGAAATCTTAATATCTTCTGGGTATTGTAATAATATTTCTGTTCCTATTCTTTCATCCCATTTCATAAATATTAATCCTATAGGTTTTAGGTCATGCTTTCTTTCCGAACTAAGTGGTGTAAGCTTCTTCTTTGAAGGTTTTTTCATTTTAGTGATTTCAACACCTAATTTCTCTCCAATTGGTATGCCAATCTCATCCCATTTTTCTTTAACAAGTTCACCGACAAACACTTCTTTCTGATTATATAATAGTTTATCAGAAAACGATTTATTTGCATCAATAATTTTTCTCATTTCTCTGGTTTTTTTGACAAATGTTGGAATTTTAGCTTTTTTATATACTCTATATACTGTAACACTTCCAGCAAAAGAAAGTATACCAAATACTATAAGGAGAAAGTAAAAAGTGGGGATACCTGGAAATATTTGTTCCATCTCTACGACTATTGAAATTTGAAATTCTTGAGAGGTATAATTTTCTTTATTAATAACAATTTTCCCTGTAAGTATTTTTGAAGTAAAGAAAGCATCAATATCATTTGTAGGAAAATAAAGCATATAAGATCCATTTCCAAGTTCTTGAAATGCATATTCTATCCCATCAACTATTAATAACACTGTAGTATTTGTAAGCGGTACGTTTCCCCTAGTAGAATCTGTTAAGTTAATTGGAATAGGGAGAATGTTTCCCTTTATAACGCTTAATGAACTAGTATCGAAATTTTCTCCTAGGGTATAACTAAAGTATCTTTTTTCGATTGTTAAAAAAATCATAGCGTTTTTATAATCATAATTTGCCTTGTCTAATGTAACAATTAGCAAGTAATTGCCTATTGTTCTTATTTCAGTGCCAAAATCGAGAGTAAAGAAACCATTTACATGTGAGATTAATGTTCCCTGTCCATTGGCGATAATTATCCCATTTTCATCATATTTTTCCCATATGTAATATTGCGTTTCTAGATTCGTAATATTTGAGCCTAAGATTTGATCAGTATAGAATAATGTGAAATTGAAAGCATCATTTACATAGATATCTTTAACTGTTCTTAGAAAATCAGAACTTCCGTTAATTAGTGTTAATCGATTTAGCACGATTAAATCAAGGTCTTTAATTGC
>JBHLLM010000274.1:0-4608 GCA_048885575.1 Candidatus Hermodarchaeota archaeon | reverse complement strand
GTTATCACTTTATAGTATTTGAAAAAGTGTTTGTTAGGGGGACTGCTTGAAGAAGATCGAATAATGGAGCTTGTATCATCTTTCAAATTATTAAAATTTATTGTAATAGGATTTGGAAAATAGTTAATTGATATAAAGTTAAAGAGGAGGATAAAGAAAATGCAGAAAAAATATATTTTTTTCTTAAAAATTTTTTTTTCTCTCGTAGGTGATTCCTCCTTATTGATTTTTAACTAATAAAACTTCAAATTATTAAAAAGTGTTTTACCAAATTCTTAAACAATTATGTATAATATATCCTTATCTTTATCAATAAAGAGAGAATCGTTATATAAATTTAATCAAATTATCTAGAAAATTATGAAAACATAATCTGAAATGAATTCGAATATATTTCTAGATTCGGTAAAATCCTAAACAGTATGAAAGATAAATATCTCTGATATACTGAATTTTATCTCTTTTTAGATTTCTTACGATTAATTCATAGATTTATTAAGTTACTTAACGATCTTCTTCAGATTTGTTATGAGAAAAATCGAGTTATTCTTTTACCCTAAGAATTGCACAAGCGTTTAAATTAGTGTAATACTTTGCTCTGTTTCTTTTTGTCATGTCTCTTTTAAGATCGTCGTAATCGAATGCTAAGTCATCTAATTTTTTTTCTACTTTTGTTATATCCTTTTTAATAAATTGAATTTCTTCCTTTAATTTATTGATTTTATCCAAGCGTTCTTGCTTCCTTTGTTCATCTTCTAGGTTTTTAATATTTAATAACTGCCGTTCGGTTGGTCTTCTACTTTCTTTTTTATCTAATCTGAGTTTTAGCGATTCGAGTTTAGAGGTTAGAAGTCTCTTATTGTATCTAAATATTTTTTCTTTTTTTTTCGATTCAATTTTATAAATCTTGGCGTTTAAAGCTTTAATTTCGCGTTTCCATTGAGAACTCTTCCTTTTTACTAGATTTTTGGCTTTTTGAGCTAGTATGTCAAGAGAACTTAGGTTAAGATGAGATTTGTCTAGAGGATCATCTTCAATTATAATAAGTTCTTCAAAATTATTAATATCCAATACAAAATCAGCTAATTCTGGAATTTCTTCACCATTTTTGTCTATGGTTAAGGCAGAAAATTGATTTTCCAAAATGTAAGCTTGGTATTTTACATTAAATACGAAAAGATACAATTCTTTCTCAGAAGAAAAATAAGATAAAAAATCATTTGGCAAAACACTCCGTTTTAAATTTAGAACCGTAAATGTTCCCTCTAAAGCCCTTGACATACAAAAATCTATTAAGTTATTAATTAGCGGGTGCCCTAAAGCAAAAAAGTCGATCTCTTCTCTTTCTCGTGCGAGATTTAACTCAAATGTGCCAATATATTCTTTCCCGAATTTGTATTTTGGATTATCTAATAAAGCGTTATTTATTGTAATTTTTATTTTATTACTTAGCATTTCAGGAATTTGGTCCTCTTTATCTTTAAGGAAATGTAGAGAGCCATATTTATTTTGGTACAGATCAAAGAAATATTTCATTAGTAAGAATAATTCGTTATGACTAAGTTTTACTTCTTGACAAGCTTCAACTGAGGTTATAAGATCATCAATTTGAAATGATTTTTTGTCGATCAGTAAATCATCTAGTTGCATTTCAATTTCTTTCGCCCTCTTTACTTCCAGATCTACTTTTCTATTGAATTCGTTAAACTTTTTCCTTCTCTTACCATCTTCTTCTGTAAAGATTATGTTTTTGATATCTTTTTCAATTTTACCAATAATGGGTTCGAGTTGTCCTATTGATTCTTCAAAGAGGTGAATTCTTTTATCGAGTGCAAAAATTATGTCCGTTTCAATAGTCCCTTCAAGAAAGAAGTTGTAAATGAAAATTTTCTTAGATTTTTGGCCAATCCTATCGAGTCTTCCAATTCGTTGTTCTAATTTCATAGGATTCCAAGGTAAATCGTAATTTATTAAAACTCTCGCAAATTGAAAATTCCTACCCTCACCACCAATTTCTGTAGATATTAGAATAGCAAACTTCTCACTGGTTCGGAATTTTTCTACAGCTTCGTCTTTTTCTAGCTTGTCTAAACCTCCGTAGAATGTTCCTACAAAATACTCATTTTTTTGATTACATAATAACTCTTTTAAGTAGAGTAATGTATCAACAAATTGAGTAAAAATCAAAATCTTCTCGTTGGGATTTTGACGATAAATTTGTCCTACCAATTCTACTAGTTTTTGACATTTAGAATCATACGGTAAAGCATTTAATTTAGTATAAAAGTCTCTTAATATTTTTTCTTGGTTCAAATAATCTAAAGCAGCTTTTTCAACTCCTTTCGTCGATTCATTCTCATCATTAATCGTAAGTTCGGAATCTATATATTCTTCTTCTAACTCTAATTCGTAATATTCTGGATCTTCTTCCTTTAAAATACGCATTTCAATAGATAGACTTTTCTGACGTTCAATTTGTTCTATCCTTCTTTCAAGGCTTTTTAAGAACGCATATTTAGAGCTTGTGAGTAATTTTTGAAGGGTTGTTATGATGAAACCTATTCCTATATTCTCCTTACTTGTTGATGTATTATAAATCCTCGCCAAATATAGCCGAATTTCGTTATAGAGTTCTAATTCTTGTTTTGTAGGGTTTACGAGAATCGCTTTTACAACTCGCTCGTTTATATAATCTTCCGAAAATACATTTTTCTTACGATTTCTAATTAGAAATTGAGAGAGTGTATGATCTTTTTCAATTTTCTTTAGCAGGCTTAATGTATATTCTTCACTTTTTAACTGATTTAATATTTCATGATCCGATTTACTTCTATTCACATAATTCAAGTTTTTGAGAAGTTTAATTGTGTTTTTAACTTCAAAATTGTTAAGTTCATCAATTTGATTAATGTTAGCTATAAGTAAGTTAATGAAGGGCATGTTTTTTCGAAAGTGCTCGAAATCTGAAAAGTTGTCAAATGCTTCTCTTTGAATTAATTCAATAAGTGAAAATAATTCAAAAGAGTGTAACTGTAGTGGTGTTGCTGATAATAACAATAATGATTCAGTTGATAAACTCAAATTTTTTGCTAAATCGTAATTTAATGTTTCCCTATAATTTCCAGTTGTGGCATTAATTAAATATCGACGCAAATGATGAGATTCGTCAAATATTACTATGTCCCAAGAAATATCAGAAAGTAAGTCTATGTACTTACGTTTTCTCGCAAATTGAAGTGAGCAAATGATCAAATTATCGTAATAAAAGGGATTTTGAAATATTTCAGAACTGTTATGATTCTCATTCTTCCCCAGTTCTTTTAGTTTCTTCCCGTCATATATTTTAAACTCAATATTGAACTTATTTTGCATTTCAAACTGCCATTGTTTCACCAATGTAGCTGGAACAACAATTAAAATTCTTTCAGCAAGATTTCTAGCCATCATCTCTTTGATGTAAATTCCAGCTTCGATAGTTTTTCCTAAACCAACTTCGTCTGCTAAAATTATTCGAGGAAAATATTCTTCCGACAATCTATGGGCCACATTTATTTGATGGGGCATAAGAGAAAGTCTAGAATTAGTAATACATTTTATTTGATACGATGTATAATATGAATGAAAGAGGTTTGCCCAGTATTTAATTAAAAAATTATTAGGAGGATCTACCCTCTTACTGGTTATTATTCTTTTAACGGTGGTCTCGTATTTTGAAATAATTTCAGATTCATAGATTTGACTTAATTTTCCGTTTGGAAATAGAACTTCATAGGAGATACTCCCTTCTTTTGTTAAAAAATCGTCAGAGTTAATGGTTACAATTCCTTCTTTAATTAAAATTCTCTCGTTTACTTCATAAATATAATGTATAAGGTCGAGAGGATGAACTATTTTAAATATATTATTTTCAAACCTTACCTTCAATTTTGTTATGAAATAGGTATCTTCGTCATCTAAGGATCTCGAATTAGGGATTTCTAACTTCTTTATAACTCTCCCAATTCCTAATTTAGGATTTAATCTATATGTAACTAAATTGTCTAGGTTGAACTTCTGCCCCTGACAATAAACATTAAAACATTTTGAGAATCTGGATTCTAAAGGATTATCACAAAATCTACATTTATATTTAAAATCCTTAATATTAATAATCATACAATTATTATTCTTTTAATTTATTCTTAATATTACAAACTAAAGTAATAATTTTGGTATTATAAATTATTGAGGAATTACTATGGAAAAGGAAAAAGTAGAGCCTACTTTTGTTGGTGAGAATGAGAGTCTATTTTTTATTGTCCCGACTAAACTTTTTACGATGAAATTGGGTGGTGAAAAGTTAGATCGGGAGACTGCCAAAGAATTCAGCAATTATCTAAGAGGAACATTTAAAGGGTTTGACAACGCAAATAAAACCAAATACAATAATGGTGATAATAACAGGACGGAGACGACTCCAGAACTTTGGGAAAATTTTGAAAATTTAGCTAAAGACAAAGGAATTAACCTCATCGGATATACACCGGTATTAAAAAAATACATTTTTAAAGGACTTCCAATCGTCGGGAAGAATGCTATAATTCTTGGAATGGAAATGGATTGGGAGAA
>JBHLLM010000273.1:0-4609 GCA_048885575.1 Candidatus Hermodarchaeota archaeon | reverse complement strand
TTTTACTTGCTTAATAAATTCTTGTCCACGTTTTACTTCTTCAATATAAAGCCCTATTACCTGGGTATGGGGGTCATCTTTAAAGTATTGTAAAAAATCAACCATATCAATGTTCTGTTCGTTGCCTATCGAAATCGATTTGCTAATATTTACACCCATTTCTTTCGCGTGCCAGAAGGTTTGGGCTGCTACTGTTCCTGATTGACTAATTATTGAAATATTACCCCGTTTTGGATTAGCATATGGCCAAAAAGTATTAAAATAGTCATTTTTTTTTTCAGGGAATCCATACCAAGCGTTATAAATACCAAGACAATTTGGACCAATAAAACGTATGTTATACCTTCTAGCAATATTATCAATTTTTTTCGAAAATTTAATGCCTTCTTCTCCAATCTCCCTAAATCCACCAGAAGTTATTAATAATCTTTTAATCCCTTTTTCCCCACATTCTTCCATAACTTGAGGAATCACTCTGGTAGGTAAAATAAGGAAAGCAAGATCAGGTACTACTGGAAGATCTATTACAGATTTATATGCCTTTAACCCTTGAATTGTATCTAAGCTGGGATGTACTGGATAGATGTTACTAGTAAGTCCACCACCAGATATTATGTTTCGTAGCTGCATTGAACCCATCGTTGTAAGTAAGTTATTATTTGCACCAAATATTGCAATACTCTTTGGATTAAGAAATTGATGTAAAAAATGATTCTTATTCATCTGTTTTTCATGGTTTTCGGTCAAATTGATACTCAGATTTGTTTTTTTTTTTGGATTTTATAAATTAATTTGTAAAATAATGCTTAAAATTTGAGGTTTTTTATTCTTTTATTGTCTAGTTAAGGGATAAATCCATCTTTTGGTACTAAAATTGATACCTAGCATGGTTAAACACTAAGATTTCGTGATTACTAAAAATAAGTTTAAATAGAGAGAATTTATTATATGGAAAAAAAAGGAGAAGCTTATGCACATCCTTGCATTTTTTGGAAAATTAAGATTAAGATTATTTCGTTAGCACAGATTATACTATTAAAAACAAAGTTTTGGCTTTAGGGGCAAAGTAGTTTTTAGAGAAACCATTTAAATTAGATAATTTTTCAGAAATTATTGAAAAAATTATTTCAGAAAACTAGTAGATATAAATATCTAATATTTAACTTCTTTTTTAAGTTCGATTTCTGCAGAGTAATTAGGAATAATTCCCTCATAAGTAACTAGATCTTTTTCTTTTAACTTCTTCAAAATCAATCTTACTCCTTCGAATTCTTCCTGACATAATGTTTGAAGTTCCTTGTAATTCAATTTTCCCCCATTCTCTTCTAACTTTTTAACAATGAACACTTCTTCAGTTGATAAATCTGACATCTTGATAAACCTTTAATTTAGGATTATATTTTTGATTTTTTTAACTTTTCCCTGTGCTACCAAATCCTCCTAAACCTCGCTCGGATTCAGGCAGTTCATCAGTTTCTACAAATTCATATTGCTGAATTTTTCCTAGAATTATTTGACATATCCTTTCTCCCCTTCTTAAAGTTATATTTATGTTTGAAAGGTTTACAACGACTGCCATCCATTCGTTTCTATACCCGGTATCAATTGTGCCGGGAGAATTTACAATAGACAAGCCTTGCCATAAAGCCAAACCACTACGAGGAACGACTTTAAAGTAGTATCCTTCGGGAATTGCCGTTGCAAAACCTAAAGAACAACCAATTCGCTCTAAAGGTTTAAGTGTGTAGGAGTCAGCATTAATTTCTATTAATTCCTTTATACCCTTTTCATTAACTATTTTTTTAAAACCCATAATATGTGCATCAGCACCAGCATCTCCTTTCTTTGAAGGTTTAGGGATGATAGTTTCTTCGTTAATTTTCTTAAAAGGGATCTTCAATTTCTCAGTATCCTTTTTCATCTTAATAGTTCTTATATTTCAGAACATAAAAAAGAGTTTTTATTAAAGAATAATTAAAACTGTAAAGAAATAATATTATAAAACTATTAATCATTAACAGAATTATCATCTAAAGATTTAACTATTAAAGAATTTTTTAAGTGAAAAAATATGATAGAAACTGATAGATACGACCCCCGATTAGACAAAGACGCCCTTAAAGAGATTTTTGCAGATTTTATTGAAAATAAATCATATTTCGTATCAACATGGCAAAGTTTTGAAAAAGAATTAAATAAAAGAGTTTTGGACTTACAATATCGAAACTCTATGATAGTTGCTAAAGAAGAAGGAGAAATCATTGGTTGGGGGACTTACACTTTAATTGAGGATTACCTAGGTAATAAAAGAGCTCTAATACATCAAGTTCTAACTAAAAAGGAGAATTCTTATAGAAAAGGAATTGAGGAACTAATAATTCGAGAATTAAAATTGTATATTAAACGAACTCTTAACTTAGATAGGGTATTTTTGATTTGCCAAGATTCTGATAGCGCTCTAAGAAACTTAGTAATGAAATTAGGAGCTAAAAAATCTAAAAATTATTGGTATGAAAATGAAATCTAAGTGATATTTTTTGAATGATAAAGAATCATTGATTAAAAAGGCAAAAATACTGTTAGAACACGAAGAGTTCGAAAAAACCATAGAAATTTTGGAAGATCTTTATCAAAAAGAACCTGATGTCGAAATTAGAAATAACCTTATAGATGCTTTATTTGTTTATGGTGGATATTTAAATGATGATTATGTTTTAAAGTACGGAGAATCAATTGAAATTTTCAAACGAATAATAACTCTCGATCCTAAGAACTATAGGGCGTATTATAATCTTGGGATTGCGTATTTCAATTTAAATCACTTTGAAGAGGCGTTAAACGCCTATAACATTTCAATTTCGATCAAACCGGATTATAAACACGTTTATTATAACATCGGTTTGCTGCATGAAGCAACCGAAAACTTAGAGGGAGCTTTAAAGGCATATGAAAAGGCTCTAGATATCGATCCCAATTATATTTACGCCATGCATGCACTAAAAACCGTTAGGTTGACATTAGCTAACAAGGTGAATACTAAAATTAAAACCCTTGATATGGAGAACAGGATTGAGAAATTGAAGTCTTTATTAAGGATGTCAAAGCGAGTAAGCTTTGATATGATCCAAGAAATACTAAAGGTGAATAAAGAAACTCTTCTCAGTATTATTATTAATTGGGGAAAGAAAAACTATTGTGAAATAGATGGAGATTATCTTATTCTTAACAAAGTGACTCTAACTCAATTTATTGAAGAACTAAATCAAAATGGCTTAGAATTTTAACTTAATAAGATTATTTCTTCAATAATTTATTATTTATAACACAACAGGCGATAATGACAATTAATGAAATAATTCCCGCAAGGATGTAACCCCCGTAAGTAGCTAAAAACGCGTCCATAACATTACCTCGGTTTTCTGTATTATGTAAATTTTATTTTATAAAAAATCTAAGCTATGAAGGTTTTTAAAATTAATTTATAACAAGAAATCAATTCGAAATAAAAAAACAGAAACAAGAAAAAAATAGAAAAAATAATTTAAAAAATCTTTACCGCTCAATCTGGAAGTTGACTTGTACTCGGACTCTATATATAAGTTTATCTTGATCTTCTTTTACTTTGACATCAGATTCAACAATTTGGATATTTCTTATACCACGAAGTGATTTTTTCGCCTCTTCATAAGCGATTCTTACCGCATCAGCCCAATTTTTATCGCTTGTAGCAACTAATTGAATACTTTTATATACCGTAATTTTATTTCACCTTCTATTTATTATGATTTTAATTTTATTGTAGAAATTATAGTAAGACTAATTGTTTTTTTTTATTATTTAAATATTTCTAGAATAAATTTTAAAAAAAAAGAATGAAAATAAAAAAAAAGAAATAGAACATTTATATCAAAATGTTGAATTATGCATCTATATTTTCGATTAATGTGGCGACCCCTTGTCCGCCTCCAATACAGGCATTAGCAATACCATATTTCGCTTTTTTATCTTTTAATATTCGAGCTAATGTCCCAGGTAATCTTATCATGGTAGCACCTAATGGATGCCCAATTGCAGTGGATCCTCCCATAACATTTACTTTTTCTTCAGGAATGTTAAAATGTTTCATACAGTTTAAAGCAACTATGGTGAATGCTTCATTAATTTCCCAATAATCTATATCATCTGCGGTTAGTCCTGCGTGTTTTAAAGCCATTTCAGTTGCTGGCACTGGACCACGACCCATAACGCTAGGTTCAACAGCTGCCCAACCAAGAGATACTATTCTTGCCATGGGTTTTAATCCCCGTTTTTTGGCTTCTTCAGCTTCCATCGTAAGACAAGTAGTAGCACCTGCGTTCAAGGGAGACGAATTTCCAGCTGTAATTACTCCCTCAGTAGTTCCTTCTCTTTCTTTATAACCTGCTCTTCCACCATTTTTTTCCAAGAAAAATGGTTTAGATATTCTTCGTAACCCAGCAACGCTTTCAAGAGTAGATTTTCTTGCAGCCATATCCCTATCAACGATCATTGGTTCTTCAATATTCCCTTCTACATGTCCTTCAATAGGGATAATTTCACCTTTAAACCATCCAGCTTCTTGATTTGCAAC
>JBHLLM010000272.1:0-4622 GCA_048885575.1 Candidatus Hermodarchaeota archaeon | reverse complement strand
AGCGCTGGAGGCTTTCCCTTTTTTGGTAAATCTTTTGACAATACTTTTATATCAAATTCACTATGTTCTTGAGAAAAACTATTAGCATAATCCGTAGTATCATCTGTAGAGCCACTAGTTATTACTATTATTTGCATCCTTTCTTTAGGGTAATCTGAATTAACAATAGAATCCAAGGTTCGTTCTAATAGTACTTTTTCATTTTTAGAAGCGATTAATATACTAATATCTTCGTAATATGCTGTTTTTGGTTTATATCCACTCCCAAATGACGCAAAAAAATGTACTCCATAATACAGAACAAACCCTAATAACATAATTAATCCAATTAGTGGAAATATAAACCACCAGTAGGTTAAAGGAGCACTTAGAAATGTATTAATCGCTTCTTTTACTCCCGAGGACCAATAAGGTGGAAAATACAAATACACCGGAACTAAAACTACTAACCAAATAGCTCCATATAACAAATACCTATATAGTTTCATTTTTCATTTCACATTTTCCGTTTAATTATTAAATATCAGTTTTATCAAGTTTCTTTAGGTTTTTCCAGATATATTTAGCAAAAAGAATAATTGAAAATCCCATAATAACCAATAAACTGACCTGATATATGAACATACTCCATGTAATTGTCCACGCATGAGAACTGTTCCAAATTGTAGCAGCAGGATTAACCAGATTAGTGAGTAATACTGTGAAACTTGAAACACCATACATTACATAAAACGTAGCATTAACTATTACTCGTGTAATTCTCTCACCAATGAAAGGTTTTGTTTCGTGTAAACCCAAACCTTCGTGTCTTGCTCTCATGTATTCATAAATAAAGATAAGGAAAATGTTTGTCCATACCATCCACCTAAAATCAAGTCCAAGAGACGGAATCAACAAACTTGTAGGAATTAAACAAACCAGCATTAAAATATCAATTACTCTATCTAATATATTGTCTAACCAGGCACCAGTTTTTGATTTAATATCTAATAATCTCGCTATTGCTCCATCAATTCCATCACCAATACCGGTAGCCAGCACAAGTAATGCTAGAACAAAAAACCACGATCCATAGATGGGTTGTTGAGTAATTAAGTCAAGTGAATGACCTGCACCAGCCATTATTACTCCCCAGAATATGAAAAAAGACGCGATTAAGTTGATATATGATGCCATGTTTGGACTTATACCCAATTTTATAAACATTTTTGCCCCTGTATATGTAATCGGCATATAAAGTTTTCCCGCTGGATCCTTTTTCATCTTTGCAAATTGTTCCTCTACTTTACTAGCTTGTCCGTGATCCTTAAGCCAATCTTTGATGAATTCATCACAACTCATGAATTCTCTTTTTGGTTTCTCCTTGAAAATCCCTCTAACGAAAATCAGTATTAATAATATAAGTAATACTAAAGGAAATACGAACGAAAATAACCCAATATATTCTGTCATAATGCTCGCCTAAATTATTACAACTAATTTTATAATAATATATTTTTAAAAATATAATAGTATTTAGAATCTAAGATATATTAAATTTATTTAATTGAAATATATCCTTGAACTACTTGAAAGGTATTATTTTCAATATTGGACTCCTAAAAATATATATAATTAGCAAAAAAGTAACATACATAGAGGTAATTGTTAAAATGTCAAATTCTGACTTCGATATTAAATGGCTTAAGTTCGTAGGAAGGCTTCGAGTAGTAGGAGTGTTATTAATCTTTATCATAATTCCCTATCTAGCATTCATAATGATTCCTATTTACTTTATTATGACAATGGTTGCTATGGGAGATGTCATTAACTTAAATCGAGAATTAAAAGACGCCTATCTTGATACTTTTCGTTCAAAGTATATACTTGCAAGTATTATAAAATTAGTTGGGTCAATAACCGTACATGTTGGAGCGGCAATGTTAGCTGTTAGCCAATATTTCAGCTACTCTTTTTATTTTGGATTTCCCGGATGGTTTTTCCCACCTTCTATTATAGTCTTTATAGTAGGATTCATAATCATGATTATAGGTAGTGCTATTGAAATAGGGGCCTGGGACAACCTAAAACTCTTTGTTTACCATAAAAAAGAGATGTTCCCAGTAAGTATCCACTCTGATACTCTTACTAAAGTAGATAATTTAAGATCAGGAGCTGTATTATGGGCGCTTGGTTTTTTAGTAGTCACTATTATAATAGGATGGATTAACCAGCTAATAGGTTATTTTGGTCTAAGTAGTGTTGCTGAAAGACGTACGAAAGTGGAACCAATCGCATATCAAACTCAGGTATATCAAGCACCACCTCCACCTTCCCCACCTACTCCACCCACTCCACCCACTGTCCCTGCTCAAGAACCACAACCAGTAACTGATATTGTTTTTTGTCCAATGTGTGGAGCTAAAGTGTCAAAAGGGGCACTATTTTGCGGAGAATGTGGAGTTAAATTAGTAATTTAGAAAAGAAGTTAAAACTTTTTTTTTTATTCTTTATTTTCTATTGATTTTTTATGTCAACAAACGCTTCTTTAATTGCTGAGCAACCGCCACACCGTACACACCCAGCTTTACTTTTAAAAGGATTCACTCCGTAATCCTTCATTAATTTAGCTGCTTTACTATATATTTCTATCAGTGAATAAGGATTTGACGAAGGCAAATCTTTAACTCCTGGTATGGATCTCACTGGTGTTATATAGGGGATTACTCCTAAAGAAATTACTTTCTCAGCTCCTATGATAAACTCATCCGGACTTTCTCCAAAACCCGTTAAAAGATATGAAGAAACCTGATTATTACCGAATATTTCAAGAGCGTATTTCCAGTTTTTTTCAAATAACTCGTAGTTAATACGAGATTTACCAGGAGTAATTGTATTTCTAATATTCTGATCAATAACTTCGAGGTGGATACCGATGGTATCAGCACCCGCATCTTTTAACTCATCAATGTAAGACATCTCATCTAATGGTTCAATTTGAACATGTAAGGGAAGGTTAGGATAATTCTCTTTGATCCCTTTTAACAGCTCAATGTATCTCTTCGCACCTTTATCTCTAGTTTCGTCTGTTCCGCTAGTAAGAGTCATATGATTACATCTCTTTTCTTCTTTAGCGGCAGCAATTACCTCAGACATTTGTTTCGAATTTTTTTCTTCTATGGTTGCTCCACTCTCCAAACTTAACTCAATACCGCAAAACTTACATCCCTCACCACAGCCATGATACACACATTTTTGATAAATAGTGCTCGACAAACAGTCTATTCCATGGACTAACGCAATTTTTTTCATCGGGATTCCATCGGAGGTTTTGTATTCAGGACTGTAATAACGCGGATTTTGAACGAGTTTCAATCTACTATGCTCAATCTTATTATTCACATCATATATCTTAAAATACCCATTATCATTTTCTCTTATTACAAGATTTGTTTTTTTAGGGTTGTCCCAAAGAGCCGCGTTCACAAGAGTTCCGTTTTCAAGAAGGAAATATCTCCCTCCCAACGGTCCAGCACCTCCTTTACGACCGTACGATATCTCAATTCCCTGATTGTTATAGTGTTCGATTAAATTTTCATCTAAAAATAATCCCTTACATAAAATTTCAGTTTTCTTTACAAAAGCAGTGTGATTATCGAGCATAACCTTATTTTTTGGTGCTAAAAATGTAATTTTAATAAAATTTTTTAACTATTCTTCATAGATTGAATTTAATAACCGTTTATAATTTTATTTCTTATTGATTGTAAATGGTATATTAATAAAGTGATTTAATTATGGCGCATAAAAGACCATGGCATTGTTATTCCTCGTGGAATAGGCGACCCTATCAACATAAACGTAGTGCTAATCACAGAAGGGAGTATGCTCGTGGAGGATCTCAAAGCAAAATCGTTCGATACTGGGGAGGAAATAAGGATGTTTCTTGGGAAAACTGGGACTTAGTAATAGGATTAAAAGTAGATTCACAAATTCAAATATCGTCTAATACACTTGAAGCAATTCGTATAACAGTAAATGGTTCATTACAAAAGTACTTAGGTAGAGCTAACTATCGTTTTCGAGTAAGATCAAAACCCTTTCAGAAATATCGAGAGAATAGAATGTTAGCATTTGCAGGGGCTGATCGCGTTCAATCCGGAATGAGGAATTCTTTTGGTAGATCAACTGGAGTCTGTGCACGAGTGCGAGCTGGATCTATTATTTGTGAAGTTGGAACTAATTTGAAAAACTTATCTATTGTGAGAGACAGGCTAAGAGTTGCTTCTATGAAAATCTCAAGTCACTGTTCAATTGTTGTAATTAACTATAAAACACCCGAAATTTTTAAACAATCCGGATTACCTCTTTATGACGCTAAAAAGCGAAAAGAAGTCCCATTGTTCGAGTTTGCAGTGGTTTAAATCACATAGTAACAAGTTAATCTAATTTTATCTCACTTTTTTTGTATTTTTTTCTCCAAAGGTTTAATATAATTCTACATTTACTTCACTAGAATATGACTTTAAAAGTAGGATTAGTAGGAGCAGGTGGTTTTGGTACCATACATCTGATGGGATTTTCTAAAAATCCTCACTGTGAATTAGTAGCAATTGCTTCTAGAACCGAAGAACATGCTAATG
>JBHLLM010000271.1:0-4625 GCA_048885575.1 Candidatus Hermodarchaeota archaeon | reverse complement strand
AGAATTTAGCGAATTAAAGTTATCAATAATCTTTTCAATTTCCTCATTAAAAGAGTTAAACATCGTGGTGGAGAAATTGTCATATTTTATATAAGACTCAACATCATATATTTCGTTAAAAATCACAGAAACCTGTTCAATTAGAGCTTCCAATAATTGAAACTGGACATCATTATTGGAACCTGCTGTATAAATCAAGTTTTTCAATCGGATGTGGACAATTTTCATGTTTCCTTTAAAAATGTGAAAAAAAATATTACTTATAGGATTTTGTTTTACTATATTTAAGTCTAAGATAAAACTTTTATATGATTTTCGAGGCTTCCATTCAAATAATGTGAATTTATCAGTACTAATGTTGAAAAATTCGAGATTTTGTAAAATACGTGAATAATCTGCCATAATTGTTTAATTAAATGGTATTTTATACTGTTTTATATGTATTGTATCTTTCATAAAGAAAAATAATTAAAATTTTTAAATATTTGTAGTAAATTCTAGTAAATATATCTGAGCTTTCTTATTTAATCTTTTATAGACAAATAAATAAAAATATAGTTGATATGTAATTCAATTGATTAAATGGAATAACTCTTAAAAAATATTAAATTTTAATCATGAGTTTTGCGATAGTACATGATATAAAAATATCCTATAGGATTTATGGTAATGGTTTTCCCGTTATCTTCATACACGGTTATGGTGCAAAAAAGGAAATATGGAAGCCTCAAGTAGCAGAAATTAGCAAAAGATTTAAAGTAATAACTTTTGATTTACGAGGAACTGGAGAAAGCGATCGCCCAAATATACCTTATACCATGAAAATAATGGCAGAGGATGTTAATGGGCTAACAGAATTTCTAAATATTGAAAAGGCTCATATTATAGGGAGATCTTTTGGAGGTATGATCGCTCAGAATTATACTCTCCTCTATCCAGAGAAAGTTGCAAATTTGATATTGATTGCAACTAATTATGGTGGAACAGACAAACAATGGGTTGAAATAGCTAAAAATGGTCGTCTTGAAGAAGTAGAAACCTTAAAGCATGATCCTTTGAAGGCATTCAAACAAAAATCAAAATGGCTTTTTCATATAAAATTTAGGAAAGAAATGGAGGCAAATCCAACTCGAAAATTTTACAATATCTTTTCAATGGAAGATCTAATTAAAGAAAGCACGATAAACCCATCAGAACCGAAGGATATAATAAATCAAGCAGAAGCTATGAAAACACATTATACTTTGGAAAAATTAGGTGAAATTAAAAACAAAACTCTACTTATTGCCGCTTCCCACGACAGACAGACACCTGTTTCAGTTATGATGGAGATGAGTAATAGAATCCCTAACAGCGAATTGAAAATCATAAATGAAGCGGGTCACTTTATGACACTCTCAAGAGCTTCAGAAGTTAATAAAATCATACTTGAATTCTTGGATTATCCTAATCAATTTTGAATTTAGACATTATTGTGAGAATATTTAAGAAGATTTTTATAGTCCTAATTTGAAATTTGTACTAAATACCTCATTAAATCTACTTTTTCGATTATTATGAAAGATTACTCAGAATGGAATCCAATTTATGATTATGAAAACGAATCGTCTTATTTAGAAAGTTCAAATCGACCTTGGTTAAAATATAGACCATCAAATGTACCTAAATCAATAAAGTTTGATCCTATACCTGTTCATGAATTAATTAGATTATCAGCTAAAAAGTATCTTAACAATGTTTGTGTTTACACTAAATCCGCAGATAAAAAATATACCTATCGCGAACTAATTTATATTTCTGATAAAATTGCAAATGTTTTATCTCAAATGGGAGTGAAAAAGGGAGAATGTATCGGTATCATGACCGTAAATTGCCCAGAATTTATATTCTGTTGCATTGGGATTATGGAGATAGGGGCTATTGTCGTTCCTATTAACCCTTTACTAAAAGAAGGCGATGTAATGCACATTATCAGAGAATCTGGAAATATGCGAACTGTTTTTGTCCATAAAGGGAATTTTAGGACAATGAAAAAAGTACAAAAAAATTTAAATATTGAAAACATAATCCTTTTGGAAGCGAATTTAGCCAAAGAAGGGGTACTGAATTTTGAAGAGTTTATTGAGGGAGTTTCACCTATTCAACCAGAAGTAGAAATAGATCCTTCAAATGATATTGCAGCTCTTTTATTTACGGGAGGAACTACGGGATTACCGAAAGGTGTAATGTTAACTCATACAAACTTGGTCTCCTGCACACTCTCAACCTTATTAATGGCAGGAGAACCAGAAGAAGGAGAAGATAATTTCGGGAAAACTGTCAACTTATCGGTTATACCCTTATGCCATTCTTTTGGATTTTTGGTTATGATTGCAGCAATTTTTGGGGCAGCAATGTTAGTAGTATTTCCCTCTTTTAATGCTTCTGACATTCTAGAAGCAATTGAGTATTTTAAAGTTGTAAATTTTATTGCAGTACCGGTGATGTATCAAATGCTAATAAATAATCCCGATTTCACAGAACGAGATCTTTCAAGTCTTGAAGAAGCTAATTCAGGATCAGCCGCGTTACCTCCAGAATTAAACAAGAGATGGGAAGAAGTTGTTGGATTTAAGGTAGGTCAAGGTTTTGGGCTAACAGAAACATCTCCAATTACACATAGAGCAGCTAAATGGATGCCTGAAATTCGCCCAAATAGCATTGGCGTCCCAATAATTGACACTGACGCTAAGATTGTTAATCCAGACACTTTAAAAGAACTTAATCCTGGTGAGATTGGAGAGTTACTAATAAGAGGGCCTCAAATAATGAAAGGATATTGGCAAAATCCCGAAGAAACAAAGAAAACGATTGTTGAGGGTTGGTTAAGAACAGGAGATCTAGCCAAGATGGACGAACAAGGGTATTTTTATATTGAAGGTCGTGCAAAAGACATCATTAAATATAAAGGATATAAAGTTATGCCCCGTGAAGTAGAAGAAAAATTACACGAACATCCCGCGATAGACGAAGTTGGTGTAGTTTCTGCACACGATGCAAATATTGGAGAGACTATTAAAGCATATGTAGTTTTAAAACCAGAATATAAAGGCGGAAAAATAACCGAATTTGAAATCATCGAATGGGCTAAAGAACGATTAAGCGCATATAAATACCCCCGCCATGTCGAATTTATTAATATATTACCTCGAACGACCGTAGGTAAAATATTTCGTAGAAAATTAAGAGAAAGGGAAAGAATTAGTTAAAGATTTACCTATTATATATTTATTTATCTCAAATTAAGCTCTGTTTCTTTTAAACAAAATTTAATATAGCTAATTAACTTGGTAATCATGAACAAATTCTCTAACAAATTAAAACCATGAATAAAAAATATTTGAGAATGGAGGTTGCTGAATTTCAACAAACTCAGAAAGCACCAGAATACAACAATTTAGATTTCACGATTGTACTGATTCGACCTGAACACGCCGGAAACATTGGTTCTATAGCCCGAATCATGAAAAATTTCAATTTTAACAATTTAATCGTATTTAATCCAGTCGAAAGTGAAAAAATCATACGAAGTCATCATACCCAAGGATTTGCAATGCATGGTAAAGAAATTCTTTTAAACGCAGATATTATAGAACTTGATAATCAAAATGAACATTTAAATAAATATAAACAATTGATGAAGAAATTCGATTTAATAATCGCTTCAACCGCCAAGGGAATGCATTATAAAAATATTAGAAGATTAACTACTTTCCCTAAAGATTTAGAATTTCCACTCTCTGAAGAACCATTAAGTATTGCTTTAGTGTTCGGAAAGGAATCACGCGGATTAACAAACGAAGAAATAGAAATCGCAGACCTATTGATAAGAATACCTTCTGACGATGATTATCCCACCTTAAACCTTTCACACGCCTGCGGGATTATTTTATACGAAATCTATACTAAAACGCATAATATAACTTTAGGAAGAGGATTTAAACCAGTAATATTAGCAAATAAGAGCGATAAACAAATACTTTACAGCATAATTAAAAATATAATTAGAAGTCTTAAAATTCGGACTTATACTGCAGAAAATGTTAATCTTGCCTTTAAAAATATATTTGAGCGAGCTTTTATTTCAAAAAAAGAATTAAACTTAATTTTAGGATTATTCTCAAAATTGAATTCTCTCTTAAAAAAAAGAAAAATTTATGAAGAATAATTAAGGTTCTCTAAATTGCTTGATAATACCGTGGCTTTTGGTTATCATTAACCAGTAGCTTTTCAGGCATATCGTTCACAATTCTTCTAATAACCTTGGCAAGGGCGTTATGTGAGTCGTATCCCATAGCGCTTGCCCATTCACTGGCGGTAGATCTTCCTATGTCTTTTAACTTGTCTAAACAAATCTGTTCATAAGTCCTTGGTCTAGCCTTTTTTGCCTTTAAAATTGATGATTACCTCCAATTTAATCTATTGTATTATTTTATTTGTACTTATTGAGAAAAACATTTACTATATGAATGAATTATAAAATTTGCGATCACCACTATTCCAGATAAAAAGAATAGTGGTAATAATACAACTTTGCTATTTTTGTGGCGTTATCTCCTAGTAATCCAATTTATTATATATCTTGA
>JBHLLM010000270.1:0-4635 GCA_048885575.1 Candidatus Hermodarchaeota archaeon | reverse complement strand
TTTACTGTGGTAAATAAAGATTCTCTAGAGTTTAGAATTTCAATTGATCTGAGCAAATTTCAAACGGAATTGATATCTTTAAATCCCACAGATTATATTGAGATTGAGTGGGGCTCTGTATTGAAGTTAAGAACATTATTTAATGTAAGTAAGGTAGAAACAGGTTATGAATCCCTGCTTGGTCCAACATATGCGAACATAATGACATATGAAATGTTATTAGGAGGCGTTTCAATTAAATCGGGCTCATTTAGCGAAGAAGTTGGAAATATGGGAAGACATTATGTAGAAATACAAACTAAAGAACTAGAAAGTGATTCTAGCTATATAATTATAATTTCAGCTCAGAAATCTGGATATTCTATTCCTTCTGATCTAATTCTTCAATTAAATCTTATAGAAATTGGAATAGAATTAAATCAGTCTAGTAATGATGATTCTGCGACTTCTGTATATTGGTCGGATCCTGTTAATATGACTTTGAATTCTTATGGTATTAAATCTGAAACTCTTACAATTGAAAATGCTCTTTTCCAAAATGTTAATCACGAGTTCAATTTCTTAATTTCTGATATCCAAAACCATTGGAATTTATCAAAAATTATATTTAACTTCTATAATATTACATGGAATACTGGAGTTTCTAATATCAATATTTCTATAGAAGATCCTTACGGTGGCTTTTACTTATTTAATTCATCCAATCATTTAGGATGGGATTATAATCAAGGTACCTGGACAGGAATTACGATAATTCTAAATAGCGCAAGTAAAACGAATGATAATAATTTTGAATTTCTAATTGATGGCACTTTTGATGGAAATATTGATGTTATTGCGGATGCATATTGTCTTAGAGATTCAATTATTGTTCAATACTCAAAATTAAATGTGAGTAATTCTATTTCACTTTTGAGCAAAACAGAAGGTTGGGTAATTAGTAATATTACGTTTGAGGTATTTAATTGTTATTATACTTCTAACTGGAGTTTTGTAGATTTAACAAGCCTTACAGACCTAAATATTACGACTAATGAGGATTTTACTTATTCATTAGACATTGGCTATTCTAATGGAACTGGATTTTTAACAATTGATAATAGAATTATTTATCCAATAGGGAATCAATTCTTATTTACAATTGAAACCACCTCAGCTATTATTTTTGACACATCTATAGAAGTTGAATATATTCAAGGATTCTATAAAAATCAGGTAATAGAAACATTTAATTTCACCTTCATAAAACAAGGAGTAACTAATGGAGGTAAATTTCAATTGAGTGCTAATGATAACAGTTGGAACGAACAAGAAACATATCTCTGGGTTATGGGCATTACGAATGGAATTAGTTATTTTTCTCCGTCAAATTTGGGTATGAACATTACAGTAGGAAGCCAAACGTATAGTATTTCAGATTATGCATTGGGAATAGGAAGGATTTCAATAGCCAACTTAACAAAAAATCAAATTTTGCAGGCAACTATTGAAACATCTTTTCCTGTAAATTTCAGCCTTTTACTGTCTATTAAATACTTAAGACAAATTTCGTACGAGATAGTCGGTTCATTATCGTATGCATTTGTAGAAGAACCTTCTTTATTCGGAACTATTCCATATTATCCACAATTAGAATATTATCAAACGACTATTGATACAGATCTCCTTGATGCTGACGAGTATACAGTAAGATTCTCTATAATAAAACAGCATTATATATCTGTAACAAAAGATCTTTCTTTCATCGTCTTAAATCGACCTACATTGTTGAATGGATCTACAGAATTTTTCAGAAAAATTGAAGTCATTTATGTTAAAGATGCGGTAAATTTTACTTTATTTTATACAGATGCGATAGTAGGAACGAAAATTAGCGATTTACAAATACAATATTTTATTTGGGAAAGTTACGATCAAGAGGGTAATGTAAATGAAACAGGTCAAGGCAATATTTTCTCTACTTTAGATAATACTTATATTGTAGATTTTAACACTGAAACAAGAATGGTTGGAGAATATCTACTAATTGCCATTTTAGATAAAGATAATTATGAATATAAAAATGCTATGATTCTACTCTCTATTAAAAAAAGAGATTTTAACTATATCTTAAGTGAAAATCTTCAGAATAAGCAAACAAATGTAATTCAAGGCAATCCAGTTCTAATAGAGTTAACTTTAACTGATCCTACCCGGAACAATTTCACTGTGATTGATGCGACTGTAGAACTTATTATAAGTGGTAATACTTATGAAATTTTGCATAATGGGAACGGGACATACAGTTTTAACTATTTAACCAATGATATAGATGCGTTCTTCGCTTCAAAAACGCTTACAGGGATAATTCGTATTTCTAAAAATGATTACAATCCTATTGAAATATCAATTACAATCGTCGTTGAAATGCAGGAAATACTTCCAGGGATTCCGACTTTTTACTTCTTGTTGATTTTATTCGCCGTAGTTGCTATAGTTGGAAGCATCGCGGGTTATAGAATCCATCAAAAAGCAAAAATACCTTCTTTTGTAAAAAAAGTCAGAGCTATAAAAAAATCTATAAAAGACGATAAAACAATTGCAAATAATCTTCTGTATCGCGACAAAGAGGTATTCATAGCGGAAATAATAAACAATGAATGGAATAAACTAGGATTATCGTTAGAAGAAATCTTTGGAATAAATCTCAAAAAAGATAAGCAGAAAACATTTACAAAAAGACAATTCTTTGATTTACCAAAAGAACACGATAATAAACCTCTTGGATTAGTATTAATGAAGTGGGACGAGAGAAGCGGTACTGAGATTAAAGTCAAATATCCATCAGAAATCAAAATTTCGGAAAAAACTTTAATGCAGGTATATAGCATACATGAATATAGTGGAGAAAAAGGAATAGTAACATTAACCGCAGAAGCTGCAAATATCGTATCGTACTATACTGGACCAGAAGAAGGGTATTACCTACTATTAATTTTGAACCTAGATGATGATCCTGATGTCTACGAAGGTAGTATAGCAGATACATTAAGAATACTTATAGAAAATTTGGAAGAAGAATCTTATGTAAAATTGATACCCTCTCTATTTCAGCGAATATCACTCTATCCTTCACTTAGTCATGAGGAACTTCTTGCTGTTACCTATCAAAATCAAATAAAGAGGTTAATTATAAATCTTTTAAGAGATGAGGGGGTTATAATTAAATCTGAGCTGTTAATCTGGCTCAAAGATAAATATATACATGGTTTTGTAGATTTGGATGCTATTTTAAGCGAATTGATTAAATTAGACATTCTAAAAGTAAGTTCTGTTAAAGACATGCCCTCTGAGCTTGTTTTTCTTACGAATGATATTTTTCTTGTGAGAGTGCCACCCCTTAAATTACTTGATAAAGTCACCAGCTATGGTTTACCATCTCAGTTTGCTAAGGAATATCACAATGATGTTAGAAATTTTTTCCAAACATATCGTCCAACAGAAGAAGATAATATAAAAATTGCTGAAATCCTATCAAATCCGCAAGTTTATGAAACTTTAAGGTTGTTAAGAAGTGCAATAGTTACAAGGGAAGACCTTACAAAACTTCAAAAGAAGGGAGTGAATGATTTTTATAGTATTTTGAAACTACTTTGGGATAATAAGATGCTTAAAGTTTTTCATGACGAGAAAAATGTTGAATACTATGCTCTTCTCACTGATTTCTACATTGATTTTATTTTTCCAAAATATTTATTGAAAGCTATAAAATTTGCATACGAACAGAAATCAAAAGTTAAAAGGGCTTTAATTGAATACCTTAATATTCTTGAAGATGTCTACTTCAATCTGAAATCAAAGAATAAAGAATAATTAACAACCTTTTTTTTCTTTAATTTATTACTTCTTTTCTCATTTAGAGGATTATGGGCATAAAATCTCTAAATATAAATAGCTGAAGTTACATTTATCTTGCATATACTATTGAATATTTTATGTAATCTAATTTTATACATGAATTTGAACAAAAATGAAACCTAACAGAAAAAATTCGATATTTACAATAAAAAAAATTAAGGCACTGATTTTCTTATTATTCGCATTAATTATCCCAATGATAATCAATTTACCTTTTTTTTCTAATTTATATAGTGGTACGTTTAATGAAAAGGATAATACAGATTTAATCGATGAGACCAAATTAACACCAAAAGTAAGCGCTCCTATTAATGCTCATTATTTTAACCACTTTAAAGTTATAACCATAGATCATAATCAAGTTTCAGGAACAAGCGGTCTTATAAATTTCCCCTTTTTAATTTCACTTTTTGATACAGATCTTCGATTCGATGTTCAATTAGATGGAGATGATATTGCCTTTTCTTCTAATAATATTTGGTTAGATCATGAAATTGAATTATTTGATCAAACATATAATGGAACTCATGCTAAACTAGTTGCTTGGGTTCGAATTCCAGCATTGTCAGCCCTAATTGATACGATTATTAGAATGTATTATGGTAATTCGACAATGAGTTCACGGCAAAATCCAGCTGGAGTATGGAATAGTAATTATGTAGCGGTATGGCATATGAATCAAGATCCTTCATCCTCTAATATTTTAGATAGTACTTCAAATAATTATGATTTAACTAC
>JBHLLM010000269.1:0-4646 GCA_048885575.1 Candidatus Hermodarchaeota archaeon | reverse complement strand
CCTTTTTGAGATATTATTATTTATTACATAATTGGCATTACCTATTACTTCATTTAATCCAAAAGCGATCTCACGCAGGTCTCTTTCTTTTAGATCTTCTAATGTGTTAGGATCATCAGGCCTTCCTCTTTTCGAGAGTCTTTCAAACCTTAAATTATCGTCAATAGTAACTGCTATAAATGGAAATTTCCACGAGTTGCGAAATATTTTAACTTCAGCAATTGATCTCAATCCATCTATAAAAATAACCTCACTATCTAAACTTTTAATCAGTTCTACACATTTTTTCGCTAAAATTTCAGGTCCGAATTCTTCTCGTAATTGTTCGGCAATTTTACCCAAATTTTCATCTGTAGGCTCAATATTTCTTTCCCGTGCTTCCTTTCTTATTATATCCCCCATCGTAATTATAACACCTAGATCCTCAATAGCTTTTAAAACTGTTGATTTACCAGAACCAGGTAATCCACAAAATCCTATTACTTTCATATTTGTCTAATAAATCTTGAAGTGAATTTAAAGTAAGAACATTCTTATTGGTTAAAAAGATTGATAAATTTAAAAGTTTTAAATTTATCCAATAATATAGTTGAAACGTTTAACAATTTAGAAAAATATTTGATTATTTAATGAATGGAAAAGAGAGTAATAGTAAAGAAACGGAAAATAGCATCCTTGAACATTATAAAAGCAAAAAAGAAGATTTAGATGCATCAACTCCAGATTCAGATGATTTTGTTAAAATTTCAACTAAGGAGGATTACATTCAAAAATTTGGAATTGACCCAGCCGAATCACCCGTTTTCATCTCATATAATGCCTATAGACGCATCGTTGGTTATGCCATGCGATATGGAAATAATGATCTTCCTCAAAGAAATTGGCGAGAAGTTTATGGTATTTTAATAGGTTCGATAAAAGATCATAAAGAAGTAATTGTTAAGGATGCGATCCCTGTAATGGCAGGAGATAGAGCTTATGTTGAATATAAAAGTAAACATTATGTAGATACTGCTCAATTTAACACGGCAATATATGAAAGAGCGATCCAAGATAATAAAGAAGATTTCTTTGTAGGATGGTGGCATACGCATCCAGGCATAGGTTTTATTTTTTCCCCACGAGATATTGAAACCCAGTTGTTTTATCAAGGGGTGAATCCATTCGCAATAGCACTAGTATTCGATCATTGCCAAAAAGGATCAAAAGCTTATTATCTTGGAGTTGCTGGAATAAGATTAAAAAATCCTGATCGTGGTTTATTTGCTACTTATTCGAATACGATCCAGCTAAAATTTGAATTTCCCAAAGAAAAAATGGTTAAAAAAGTCGAACAAGATGTAAAAGAGATTAACAAAAACATCAAAGATGCTTTGAAACAAATCGATTACATTGATGAGGTATTGCGGAAGAAAGCTTTAGCTCAACTTCAACGGAATTTCGGTCTTATTATGGTATTAAAAAGGGATATAAAAATTACAGAAAATGAAGAGGAAGCTGAAGAGGATGACTATTACTTATATGAGTGGGACCCAGATATTGATAAAAAAATTTACAGAATTCCTAAATTCAGAGAAAAAATAGAAAAAGAATTAAAAAAATATGAAGAGATCCTAAGTAGTATAAAGAAAATGAATCAAACAACCAATTTTCAGAAGAAGAAAGAGAAATTTAGCAAAAAAATCAAGGAGATGTTGGTCAAACCTAATGAATGGTATAAAAAAATCATTAGCGA
The DNA here is from genome assembly GCA_048885575.1 of Candidatus Hermodarchaeota archaeon. Taxonomy (GTDB): domain Archaea; phylum Asgardarchaeota; class Lokiarchaeia; order Sigyniarchaeales; family SOKP01; genus SOKP01. Next base: position 2,911 of record JBHLLM010000269.1, on the reverse strand, counting down.
TTTTACCACTAGGATTGATGTTATTTTTCCATTATTTGATTATTTAGATACAGATGAAAGAAAAATTATTGAACACTTTGAAGAAAGAAGTTCTGAATATCAAAAGATATTGGATGATCTTAATTCTCGTTCAGATTTTAGATTTTGAAATTTAAGGTAAATTAGAGCTCATAAGATATTTTCATATTTTTAATGGATAGAATATTATCAGTATTGCTTTATTATTAGCATGTAAATGAATGATTTTAAATAACTTTTATATTGTTTGGATACCTTTTATATTTAGACTGCTTTTGAATAAAATTTAGCAAATATATTGTAATGAGACTCTTTCATGCCTAACGATACAACACTTATAATTAAAAATCGTACAGATAGGGAAAAAACTATTAAAGATGCTATTTTTGCCTTTTCTGGAGGAACAAAATCGTTATTAATAAAAGGGGAAGGAGAAGAAATTTCAACCGCTGTTGAAATTGCTGAAATTTTAAAAAATCGCCTTTATCCTGGCGTAGAAATTGCTAATATTTCATTAGGTAGCCGTCCTTATTTCGAAAGAACTCAACGTAGAAATTATAGGAGAGATAATCAATCTAATAAAAACAAAAAAGATTTAATTTCGAAAATCGAGATAACTATCTCTAAATCACAAATATGAACTCAATTTATGACTTTTGATAATTTAGGCCCATTATTAGGTGAAACTAGAACAGTAGTGTTATGCCAAATATGCGGTGATTATATTTATAAACGAATTTACCAAGATGAGAATTCTAAGAACAGAGAAAAGACTGTTTTCGTTTGTAAAAATTGTTTGAGAAACAACAATAAATAATAATCTATATTAGTTTCTTCTCTCTTCTGTTAGTAATATATTTTTCCCAATTAAAGCTTAAAATAAATTGCATAATAACGAGCGTAATTATTAACATTAACGCTTCTGTTACTACACTTGATTTATCATCAACTTCGATCCCAGTAACTCCAAATCCAAGTGATATCAAAATAGGAAATATAACATAGAAGACCATAGTCACATTTTTTCCTAACCAAGCCCATAGAATACAGATTGGAAAGTCAATCTTTTTATCTGACATTCCTAAAGCAATCCATAATGGATCATCTGGGATGGGTAGAGCTGCTGCAAGGAAGATAAACAAATACATAGATTTTGGGTGATCGAGGATGAGTTTTCCAAATCCTTGTACATTATTTAGAGTTTTTGATTGAGACTTGGTTACTACTTTTTTTGCTCCAATTCCAATTAGATACCCTACAAGTTCGCCTAAAGCACTCCCTAAACCTCCAATAACTGCTAAAACTAATACTTCCAACCAGAATGGACCATTTAATAAGATTTGACCAAGAGTTAATCCAATATTTGAATATCGAACAAAAATTGAATTAGAGAAGGAGAAAATAATAAATGGATAGGGTATTGGAAAGCCTACACTAGCATTTCCTATAAGACAAATAAAAAATGCTAAAAAAAGCGCGATAAAGTAGTTTGAACCTTCAGTAAGCCCCGCTATATTTTGTCTTGATTGAATTATCATATTTTGAACAGTTGGAACTGTTAGAAATAAAATTAAGTATATTATAACTCCTAAGTAGAAAAAAGTAAATACTAAGGATAATTTATTTGAGATAGCCATATTTATCTTCTTAAAACCTCTTTAAGTATTATCTTGCTTTAGAAATTTTAGTATTTAAGCCATTTCTAGCATTTAAAAGAATTTCTAAGTTATCAGAAACTCTACCTATTTTATTTACTTTGTTAGGCATTTCAATATCTTCCAGAATTATAAGCAATTCATCAGTTTTAGGATTATAGATAATTTCTCCTTTTTTTACATTTTTAACCGATTTTGGATTATTTCCTTTATATATTTCAATACCAGGAAGTGTCCAATAAGCTTTTGAGCCAAAACTAAATCGACCGCGCAAAATTATGGGTAATTTACTTAGAATTGCGTCGGTGGATAATGGTGCGTATATTCTTAGTAGTTCACCTTTAAGGGTTCCTATGCCGAATAGATCTATATTTATCCTTATGGCCATTTTCTTTTAAAATTGCAAGTTCTAATTAAACTTTCATTATTAGTAATAATATTGGAATCTATTAATCTATCTCTTATTAATGGATTGGATATATTTCATAAATTAATAATTAAATTTAAATAGATGATTATGCATATGTCTTATTGGACAATAGTTTAAATCATTGGTTAGTGATACAGAATTACAATTTAAACAACGACTATGTTGTTGCAAAATTGATAAATGATTCTTAAGTTCTGGAGTTTTTTTTATTCCATTCAGCTTTATATAATGATGTTCTTATAGTGTTGTATCCTAATTTACAGGCAAGATTGCTATTACTTTAGGAGATTTCTATTATTTATTACATTAGAGCAATAATTTTGTAGAGAACTACAATTGAGTTAATATTGACTTAATGAATAGTGTAAACTGAAGCTGGTTTGCTTGATCTCTTGTTGAATTTAGCAGGTTTTTTTTTGCTACACGAGACATTCAAACTTTAATTATCCTTCAAGAAGAAATGTAAGCTTCCACAATAGGGCTTTGATTCAGATACGATTCATTGGATTAGGAGAGTAAATTCCTTTGAAACAAGTTTTCTGAGATAATCGGAGCTACTATTGTCCACCTTTTTTTTTAGCGTTTAAAATTTTTAAATCCAGAGGATTATCAATATCGTAAAAATTATGCTCAGGATTAACAGCCAATGCTAAGAAAGTCTTATTTTTTTTAGCCATAAAATTAACTACTTCTCTTATATAACTAAATTTGATTGATTTAGTTAATTCCAAGATTTCATTCACAAATGTGTAGTTAAAAATAAAAATTGGTATAATTTGATTAATATATTCTTCATTTGAAAACATAT
>JBHLLM010000268.1:0-4668 GCA_048885575.1 Candidatus Hermodarchaeota archaeon | reverse complement strand
TTAAAGAAAATAAACCGAAATAGGTATTTAAAAAGGAAGCCTCTTTAAGTTTAGTATGAAAATGAAAAGAAATTTACATGATTTCGATGTAGTTATTATGTACTACTTTTTCTAATCCTTCTAAGACTGTTTTTGTACCTATAGTATTATAAATTTGCATTAGTTCCTCCCGAGTTACTAAGCTTCCTTTTTTTGCTGATAGATATGAGAGAAGTACATTAAAAATAGCTTCTTTTGCTTGTTCAGGAGTGAATTGCGGTTCAAAATCATTAATTATAGAGTTTGTGAAATGTGAATCTTCGTTTCTCATAGAGATTTCATAGTAAACTGGAAATGGACCATGTTCAACCTTGGGTTCATACCATTTGCCATAATTTTCCCCCATATTTTTATGTTTCGAAAAAATTCTTATTGGATTTTGCCAATCATGATTTTCAATGATAGAACCTTTTGTTCCATATACCTCCAGGCTATTACTAAATGGAGAAACAACTGAAAAACTAACGGTAACCTCTACTAATGTCCCCTTCTTATATTTAAGTATCGAGATGGCATTATCTTCAGCTTTTTCTTTCAAATTTGTGCATTGTTTTGATAAATAAGCTGTTGCTGTTTCAGCAATATCATTTAAAATCCAATTAATAGTTGCAAATTTATGGGCACCCATATCTATTAATGAGCCTCCTCCTGCCATAATTGGATGTCCCTTCCAAAATCCCTTTTTCATAAGTGCTTTTATTTCATTAACGCCCTCATAAGAACGTACTAAAAAGACTTCACCAACTAATCCCGCTTCGACGGTTTCCATAATATATTTATGAGCAGGTAAAAATCTATGATTTTCTGCAATCATAAACTTGACTCCAGCTTTTTTAGTTGCATTTATCATCTTATCACACCCTTCAAGTGTTGTTGCCATTGGTTTCTCGCAAAGAACATGTTTTCCAGCCTTAGCTGCTGCAAGTACGTATTCTTCGTGTAAATAATGAGGAACCATTATTATAACCGCATCAATATCACTACTTAGGAATTTATCTAAATCAGAAAAGTAATCCATATTACTAGCTTTGGCCGTATTCCTTCCAGATCTTTCGTTGATGTCAAAAACAGATTTAAATTTCATCTGAGGGATGTGACGTATTCCAAATTGATGATATTTCCAAGCAACTCCGGTTCCAATAATCCCATAATTAATAAAATCCATAGTTTTCAAAAAATTCTAAACTATTTATAGATTATCTATAAAACCAGTTTAATTTTGATTATTGTATTTAATTTCCTTGTTGATAGAATTCTAATAAGTTTTTTATGAAAACTAAATTTTACTCATTATATAGAATAAATTGATTAAAAATGGCAGAACCAATTGGATTTAGTAAAGATAGAGCACAAACAGTATTGAATAATTATGATATTGATCTCTTAATTGCTTCTAGCCCTGTTAATGTATTTTATACAACAGGTTTACCAGTTACTCATGTAGCACCGAATCCTATTTTATATGTACTATCAAACCTATATCCTAATCTTTCTATGGTCAGACGTGATGGAGAAGAAAGCGCTATTGTCTGGTCTTTATATGATAGTGTCGAAGAATTTTCCTGGTTGCCTCAAAATGAGGTTTTTAGAGTTGGTTCTTTGAAAGCAGCAGTTGAAACTCTTCTTAAGAAAGTCCAAGAATGGGAGTTAGGTACCAAGAAAATAGGTCTTGAATCATACATGCCTCGATATCAATCTGAAGCTTTACAGAAGAAATTTCCAAATGCTAAATTTGTTGATGCGGATAATGCTTTTATTGAAATGCGACTTATAAAAACTGAAGAAGAAGTAAGAAGAATTCGTAAATCTACAGAAGTAGCTGAAAAAGCAATTAAAGCTTGTATTGATGCTGTTGAATTGAATATGAAAGACTACGATTTATTAAAAATTGCAAGGAGAACAATTGTGGATGAAGGAGCTTGGGGATGGGATCACCTCACCATGAATATTGGTTCTTCAGATCCAGAAGCTCCAGGACTAGGAACGCCTGTTACTCCTAATGACATTATAAGATTTGATTTTGGCGCTGTTTGGGAAGGATATGTTTCGGATGTGAGTAGGGGTGTTGTTATAGGCGAAGTTCCACACAAAGCTAAGGAAGCGTTGGATTACATGATCAAAGTTCAAGATTTCTGCGCTGAAAACATAGAGCCAGGGTTAAATGCTAAAGTTTTTAAAGAAGAAGCTACAAATTATTTAAAATCTCTCACAAAAAAAGGTTTTTATCTTATTACAGGGCACAGTATCGGTTTAGAATGTGAAGAAACTCATCTTTTTGGCCCTACCGGGGCATTAGATGTTGCCTTTGAAAAAAATATGGTACTAGATCTTGAAGTATGGTTAAATGTTAGAGGCCAAGGTTTGGTCGGTGTTGAAGATTGTTATCGAGTGACGGAAACTGGTACAGAAAGGCTTTCCAGACTTGATAAAGAAATTGTAATAAAATAAGGGGATTAAAAAATGCGATTAAAAAATAAAATTGTTATTATAACAGGAGCAGCATCAGGGATTGGCAGAGCTACAGCAAAATTATTCGCTAAAGAGGGAGCAATCCAAGTTCTTTCGGATAAAAATGAAGAAGGTTTAAATGAAACTTATAAACTTATAAATGACGATGCAAAAGAAAGAACTAGGATAACGATTGTTGATGTAAGAAATCAAAATGAAGTAAAAGCGATGATTGATGAGACTATTAAAGAATATGGAAGAATAGATGTATTGATTGTCAATGCGGGAGTTGTAAGAGTAGGTGATGTTGAAACTTTTCCAGATGGAGATTATAATTTACTTATAGATGTTAATATTAAGGGTACTCATTATACTTGTAAATACGCAGTTCCATATTTTAAAAAGCAACGGTCTGGTTCAATAATAACTTTAGCATCAGTAGCGGCTCATATAGGTCAAACTGCTCATGCAAACTATTGTTCAACCAAAGCGGCTGTATTAGGTTACACCAGAGCATTGGCTTTAGATTTAGCACCATACAATGTTCGAGTGAATAGTGTGAGCCCAGGAGCAACCGATACACCAATGCTACAGAGTGACGTAGCAAAGCAAGCTAAAGATAGAGGACTATCATATGAAGAGGTTAGAAAAGAGTTTGAGCAGGAAGGAGTTATGGGAAGATGGGCAACTCCAGAAGAAATCGCAGCAGGAATCCTGTTTTTAGCTACAGAAGATTCAAGTTATATGACTGGAGCAGATTTGAGACTAGATGGTGGTTGGACTACCAGATAATTATCTAATTTTGTTCTTTCTAAGGAAGTTTTTTTATTTATGTCTTTTACATAGTCATACCGCCGTCCACGAGTAGACTAACTCCTGTACAGAATTCATTTAATACCAAAAATAAAACACCTTCTGCGATTTCTTCTGGAGTACCAAAACGTTTTAATGGTTGGCGGTCTATAAAACCTTGTCTAATTTCTTTATAGTTTCCCCCTTTGCTTTTAATTCTTTTTACAAGCGAAGGTGAATCTGTCGTTCCAGGACAAATGGCATTAACTCTAATTTTATCTTCCAGATAGTCTGCTGCCATCGCTCTTGTCATTGATAAAACCGCACCCTTAGATGCGGTGTAGGCAGCTCTATCCTTTACACCTTTAAATGCAACTGACGACGAATTATTTATAATTACTCCTTGAGTTTTTCTTAAATAGTCGATCGCGTATTTAGTTACTAAGTATATACCCCGTACATTGACAGCCATAGTTCTATTCCAGTCTTCTGTAGATATTGTATCGATTGCTCCGCTAAGTACAACACCAGCATTATTAAATAAAATATCTATTTTACCATAAGTTTCTATGGTTTTTTCAATGATTTGCTTTGCTTCTTCTTCTATAGAAATGTCTGCTTGAACAAATATTGCTTCTCCTCCAGATAATTTAATTTTTGCTACTACATTTTTAGCAGACGCGGATAATGAATTACAACATACTTTTGCCCCCTCTTTCGCAAAAAGGAGAGCCGTTGCCTCACCAATACCTGCCCCAGCTCCCGTTATAATAGCAATTTTCCCTTTTAATTTCATTTTTTTATTAATACTAAATTAAAATTTGAATAAGTAGAGATTATTATAATTAAAATTAATTAAAATTTGATTTTTATTTCATAAAACTTTAATGAAAAGAGACTAAATAATTGATAGGAACTTATAGTATTAATTTGATTTAAATGTCATTAGGAATTAAAAATGGACAATTTATCGACGATAAAGGACGAATAGTGCTACTAAGGGGTGTAAATTTGGGGGGAAGCTCAAAAGTTCCCTTAACTCCTAATGGCGCAACTCATATTAAAACTAATTTTATAGATCATAGAGATGTCTCGTTTGTCGGTCGACCATTCCCTATAAAAGAAGCAGATGAGCATTTTTCACGATTAAAGCATTGGGGTTTTAATTCAATTAGATTTTTGGTAACTTGGGAAGCTATAGAACATAGGGGACCAAAAATGTACGATAAAGAATATTTAGATTATCTTGAAGAAATTTTAAAGCTTGCTGAAGAAAATGAATTTTACATATTTATAGATCCCCATCAAGATGTTTGGAGTAGAATAACTGGTGGAGATGGAGCACCTGGATGGACATTTGAAAAAGTGGGGCTAGATTATACTACATTT
>JBHLLM010000267.1:0-4681 GCA_048885575.1 Candidatus Hermodarchaeota archaeon | reverse complement strand
GCCCCTAATATTTGTTTGATCGACATCACAAATCGTTGCAACTTAACCTGTCCAATTTGTTTTGCGAACGCAAGCGCGAAAGGGTATGTTGTAGAACCCACATACGATCAAATAATTCAAATAATGGAGCATTTTAGATCAATGAAACCAGTTCCCGCTGTTATGCTCCAAATATCTGGTGGAGAACCTACAGTTAGAGATGATCTCCCTGACATCATCCGTAAAGGTAAAGAGCTCGGTTTCACTGAAGTTATGGTGACCACTAATGGTATAAGATTCGCGAAATCGATTGACTTTCTACAAAAGTGCAAAGATGCGGGTATGGATGCTATCTATCTACAATTTGATGCTACGGATGATCCCGAAGTTTGGAAAAAGATTCGTGGTGTTAATCTATGGCCATTAAAGAAGCGTGTTATTGAAAACTGCCGAAAAATAGGTTATTTTGGGGCTATGTTAGTACCTGTAATTGCGAAAGGTGTCAATGATCAAGAAATTGGAAAGATATTAGATTACGCGAAGGATAATAGCGATGTCATTTCAGGGGTGGTATTTCAGCCCGTTTCTCTTTGCGGACGAATAAGCTTTGAAGAATTAATGGATTTGAGATACACAACCTCAGATCTAAAAGTAGCAATTAACAAATACACAAACAACGCTATTAAAAGGTTTTATCCCATTGCAACTACTGCAAAAATGACGCGTCTATTAGCTTGGTTTGATAATATGCCGGAATTTGGTATGACGAGCCATAAAGATTGTGGTTTCGCTACCATCATTATTGTTAACGACAAAAACGAATGGGAATCCCTCGATGACTATTTTGATGCAGAAGGTCTCGTTAGGTGGTCCAACAAAGTTTATGACATGGTTCAAGAAAGAGAAATTCCAAAACCTACAGGTTTCTTAAAAGGTATTAAACTTGAAGATTTCGGAGCTGTTGCTAGCACTGTTGGGAAATTTATAGACGAAATGACCGATTTAGGATACAGACAGATGATGAAAGCCTACTATTTTGCTGGTGCCATAAAATATGTAAAGCATCCAGAAAAGATCTTGACGAGTAAAACATATCAAGGTTTTGCAAGACTTATTGCCTCTCCAAACTTAGCAAGTGCTGCTAATTTCTTACACACTAAAAACTTAATGATCAGCGCAATGCACTTTCAAGATGCTTATAATTTTGATTTAGACAGAGTATGTCGATGTTTAGTCCATTATGGTGTAGTAGACCCTGAAGACAACTCAAAAACACTAGAAGTTCCCTTTTGCGCTATGAATACGCTCCATAGGGAGCGACTAGAACTAGCTAATGCCATACAAGGCGAAGAAGCGAAAAAAGCTGAAGTTATTCAAGCTGAGATTAAAGAACTTTTAGAAACTGTTAAAGAATAATCTTTTTTTTTGAGAACTTTTTACTTGATTTTTACTAATTTTTTCTTCATTTTTCAAAAATACAAAACAGAATACTAACAAATAGTATTTAAATTCAGACTTGTATTTATTAGATATATAAAGAAGTAGAAATAAATCTGATTATATGGAAATCAATTCGGATATAATAGGGGAATATCGGGGAACGGTTAAAAATAGAGTGTTAACCGCGTTATTACAGTCCTATATGGATAATTTAGATTACGATGGTATGAAATCAATTTTGAAAGAAGCAGGGCTTTTGGAGCTGAAAGATGTAAAGGATGTAGATCCCGAGGGGGAAATAGATTTTTTTTCCTTTAAAAAAATAATTTCTGCTCAAAACTGTTTACTCTACGATTCGACTCACTTATTATCGGAAATTGGAAGAAAATTCTCATTTTATTTATTCCCATTTGGAAAAGTTTTTGAAGAAATTATTGAGGAAATAAATAAGTTGATTGTTGCAGATTGGAAAGTTACGATTGTAGAAAATAGAGCTGAAACCATCATTATTCGAGTTGATAAGTGTATTTTTTGTTCAGAAATCGGGGTATCTTGCGAGTTATTCAAGAGTTTTTTAATCCATTCATTAGAAAAAAGTTTATCCTCTGATTATCGTGTAATTCCATATGAAACAAAAGAGAATATTAACAATCCAAATCACAATTCTTTTGTATTAAAATTGCGAATTGAGAAAACATTTATATCCTAAAATAGCGAAAGCTTATATATATCAAAAATCAAAATACTTTTTGTCATATTAATTTCAATTCGAAAAATCATAAGGTATTTATAGTAAACTTGCCAGCAGAAGGTATGTCCACTGAAATTAAAGAGTATGTGTTCAAGATCACTATTCTAGGACAAAGTGCAGTCGGAAAAACTTCACTTATCAATCAATTTGTGGAGGGATCGTTTCAAGAAGATTACAAACCTACCTTAGGGGCCAACATTATCCGAAAAGATGTTAACATAGAGAAGGTTAATGCGAAGGTGCGATTAATAATGTGGGATCTCGCAGGCCAAGAAAAATATAATGTTATTCGTAGTATGTATTTCCAAGGATGTGTTGGAAGCTTACTTGTGTATGATGTCACTCGCCACGAAAGTTTTTCTGCGATTGAAACTAAATGGCTAAAAGATTTTAAGAATTTCGTGAAAAAAGAAGGAGCATACATCTTAATTGGCAATAAAATCGATCTAGATGAGCAACGAGTAGTCACCAAAGAAGAAGGTGAGAGTTTAGCAAATCAAATCGGAGCAAGTGCTTTTATCGAAACGAGCGCTAAATTTGGAAAAAATGTTGAAGAAGCTTTTAAAAATTTAGTCTATCAAATTTTACGAAATTATGGGGAAAAAATTTAAGATAGCTTAAAACGAAAAGAAAATCTTCAAATAAATCTCTTTTAAATTCTTAATTATTACTATAAATTATTAAGGTAAAGTGTTAAAAATGAAAGAACTATCAAAAAAGATAAAGCATGCCCCGAAATCAAAAATTCGCGAATTATTTGATCTTGCAGCTGGTAGATCCGATGTCATAAGCTTAGGAATTGGACAACCAGATTTTCCAACACCTCAACCCGCAATAGAAGGAAATATTAACGCTTTAAAAAAAAAAGTAACATACTACGCACCAACTAAAGGTATCCCAGAATTATTACAACAGCTTGAAAGTAAATTAAAGTCTGTAAATAACATTGAAGTTGCGTGGAAAGATAATATTTTACTAAGTAACGGAGGTTCTCAAGCTCTTAACCTTACTTTTGCCTCATTATTTAATCCAGGAGATGAACTTGTTATTTCATCTCCAAATTTCATTTCATATTTCTATTTGAGTGCTTTCTTTGATGTAAAATTAATTGAAATAGAGCGGAAAAGCGACTTCAGTCCCGATTTTGAGAAAATAAGAGATTCTATCACTCAAAAAACCAAAGCTATTTTAATTAACTCTCCTAACAATCCAACAGGATATTCATTAAATAGGAAAGAAGTAGAGGAAATCGTTGAAATTGTTAAAACAAACGACTTATATTTAATTTCTGATGAAGTATACGAAAATTACCTCTATGACGACTCTAAGCATACCAGCCCAGCTTCATTAAAAGACATGTTTGAACGAACTATTACTTTGAACGCTATGTCAAAATTGTACTCTGCTACTGGATTTAGATTAGGATATATAGCTGCTAATAAGGAAATAATAGAAACAATGGAGAAATACCATCAATACACAGTAGCAGGGACTAATCATGCTGCTCAATATGGCTTTTTAGAGGCTTTGAAAATGGATAATAGCTTTTTTAACGAAATATTAAAAAGTTTTGATGAGAGAAGGTTATTTATTTACAATAGATTAAACGAAATGAATTTTGAAGTGGTTAAACCGAAGGGAGCATTTTATATTATGCCTAAAATTAAAGATTATAACATAACTGGTGCCGAATTCTCGAAAAGGATAATGAAAGATCAAGCTGTCGCAATCGTTCCAGGAAATATTTTTGGATCTTTTTCAGAATCCATGATAAGAATGTCATATGCAACAAAATTAGAAAAACTCGAAGAAGCTATGAATAGGATTGAGATTTTTGTAAAAAAATTGTGAATTCTACTTTTCTATATAAGTCTGCAGAAGGGCTTTAGATAGATATTCTGATGATTTAATTACATCACTTACCTTTATATATTCATTATATTTATGGATTACCCTTGGATCGCCCGGTCCGTAGATCACAAATGGGACAGGGTTCCTTTTTTGGACAAGGATTCCAGCATCAGTAGCGTAGGGTATTCCTATAATCTTTTTTCCACTAAATTTCTTTAAATTCTGAATAAATGGAATTCCAATTTCAGTTTGAAGTGCTGGGAGTGTATGGGTAATCTTTACTTCTACTCTGCAAGGAGAAGCATCAATCGCTTGTAAATTCTCACTTAACCGCGCATAATCTTGTTCAGGGATATATCTATAATCAACCGATAAAACTGTTTTATCGGGAACTATATTATATGCGACACCTCCTGAGATTTTTCCAATATTCAGCGTAGACGATCCCAAAATTCTATTTTCAACATTGTCCAGACAATTATATAGTTGGGGAATAATATTTAATGTACCCTCAATAGAATTTATTCCTACTTCGGGAGTTGAGGCATGCCCACCTTTTCCATAAACATGAATATCCGCCCATAATAATCCTTTTTCGGCTATACCTATGTTCATATTTGTTGGTTCTCCGATTATTAGTAGGATAGAATCTTTCATGAA
>JBHLLM010000266.1:0-4692 GCA_048885575.1 Candidatus Hermodarchaeota archaeon | reverse complement strand
ATAATTTCAAAATCTCTTGCCACAGTTTTTGGAATAAACGATGTTGGAGAATATATTCGCTTAACATTTTATAATCCTCAAATTCCGGGAGATCTAGGAAATCCCATGGTTTTCCGTGTTGTAGGAATTTCAGGGGGTATGCCTGGATATTATAACTTCAGAACTTCTGAAGCTACAGCTGAGGGTGGAGGGGTAATCGTTGCTCTAGATAACTACATTCGTTTAATGGATATTGAGAACCCTTGGAGTCCTGATATGGTTGTGGATAAAGCATTTATTAAACTTATCGACGATTCTGAAGAAACTATTGAAGCCGTTAAAGAAGACATTCAAGATTTAGTTAGAGATAAGGATTTCTTCCTTGACGACGCTATAACTAAAGTTAAATTGATGCAAGCAACATTTGACAGGCAGAGTACGTTAATGGAAGTGATTTTATGGTTCGCGATAATAATTGCTATCTTTGGGTTAGTCAGCACGATGTATGCAATAATGCTGGAGAGGAAATTTGAAATAGGCATTTTAAGATCAATGGGGATGAAAACCAAAAATGTTAGAAATCTTTTTTTAATAGAAAGTTTGATTATTATGTTAAGTAGTGGGACGATGGGAACAATTATAGGTACTTATTGTGCCTATTTGATGGAAACAAATCTAGGACTGATAACTGAAATGCCAATTGTATTTTCAGTCCCAATTGATGTTTTATTTAGAGTTTTTTCCCTTTCAATCTTCTTTGGAATTCTTGGGATATATGTGATATTAATAAAATTAAGTAGGCAATCTGTAATGGATATATTCCGCCAAACGTTTTAAAGTTGTTATTGGTATTCTTTGAGGAATCCTACCAATTTTCTCCAAGCCTTTCCTCTATGTGATACCTTATTTTTTTCTTCAATCGTTAATTCAGCAAAGGTTCTATTTGGAAAATCCTTAGGAACAAAGATGGGATCAAATCCAAAACCACCCTTACCTCTAATATTCTTTGCTACTTTTCCCTCTACAACACCTTCAAATATAAAATTATCATTAAGAGGTTGAAAGTAGAGAGCAATAATAGCTTTAAAATGAGCTTTAGTTTCACTATTATCTCTAATAAGATCTAAAATACCTTTATTACCTATGGTATTTAATACATATTTTGAATATACACCAGGAAAACCATTAAGAGGGGTTTCAACAAAAAACCCTGCGTCTTCAATAAAATAAGAATCTGCTATTTTTCCCCTTATACTATTTAACTTAAATAAAGCTACTTCCTTAAGACTAAACGCTTGAATCTCAATAGTTTTAATCGTGCTTTGCTTTAATTTATAAGATAAATCTTCTTTTAGGAATAAATTTTGAATTTCGTTAAATTTGTTCTTATTGCCAGTAATGAAATAAATCGTTTCTTTTTCCTTTTCCATAATTACAATAATTTCCTATGATTTATTTAGATTAATAAGGTTTTAGTTGTCAAATTCAAAAATTTTAATTTATATGATTCTTTATATAGTTCATCAATAAAATTACATTTATTAATTATTTCATAATTTAGGACACAAAAAATGGCTCGAATGCACTCAAGAAAGAAAGGGAAATCTGGAAGCACGCGTCCAGCTAGACGGGAAAAACCAGTTTGGGTAGAACTTTCTTCTGAAGAAGTAGAAAACGAGGTTGTTAAACTAGCGAGAAAAGGTTTTTCTCAATCATTAATTGGTGTGATGTTAAGGGATTCTTATGGTATTCCGCTAGTAAAAGTAGTTACTGGTAAATCGATTAATCAAATTCTAAAAGAAAATAATATTGAAACACCTCTTCCTGAGGATTTAACAGCTTTAGTGAAGAAAGCACTTGCTTTAAGAAAACATTTAGAATCAAATCATAAAGACCTTGAATCGAAAAAAGGTTTACAGAGAACTGAGAGTAAAATTTACAGACTAATTAAATATTATAAAGACAAAAAAGTGTTGGAACCTGATTTTAAATACGATCCAGAGAAAATTAGAACTATCGTCATGAGGTAAAAATAAACTATGAGTCAAAAAGCAAAAAAAAAAGGTCCAAAATTAAGGAAAGTCTCGTTTAAGGATAAGGATTGGTATACCATATTATCTCCAAAAAGTTTCAACTTCAAACCTATAGGAGAAATTATTGGGATGGAAAGTACTATTATTGGAAGAACTGTTGAAACCTTATTATACGATTTTACAAATAGGTATGAAGATATAAGTTTAAAGTTAAAATTCCGGGTAGTTCAAGCAAATAACGAATCAAAGCAAGCACAATCTATATTCATAGGTCACAGTTATACTAATGACTATGTAAGATCGTTAATAGGAAGAGGAAGCTCTAAAATTCAATCTATAATAAATCTTTCAACCAAAGACAATTATGTGTTCCGCTTAACTGTAATTTGTACTACGATAAAAAGAGCTCGTAGTTCACAACAAATCGTAATTAGAAAAATCATGAGAGAAATTTTAAAAGAATTTGCTAAAACTCTTAACCACGAAAAATTTATTACAGGAATGATTTACTCTGAATTTTCTAACCAAATTCTAAGAATCGCTAAAACCATATATCCGTTATCAAACTGCTCGATTATAAAATGCAAATTAGTCAGTATTCCGGAAGGTGGAGAAGATAAGGTTTATATCACACAAGATGAAACCTTTGAAGTTGTAGAAGTAGAAGTTAAACGATCTAGAAAAAGTGATATAAAAAGAACTGAAAGAATAAATGTTAAGAAGCTTAATCGAACTAAAGCAGCGTCTCAATCAGAGGAAAAAGAAGATAATGCTGAATCGATCGAGGACACCTCAACAGAAGAAATTCCCGAATAATTTTTTTGTGAGATAGTTAAATTAATCGCTTTTACTTTTTTTAGTTATTCCGTGTTTATCCTGATAATATACTGTGTTAGCTGGAATGTCTTCGTTCACTAATGTCTGTGCTCCAATGATAGATCCCTCTCCTATTTTTTTACCACACATTATGCTGGAATTGATTCCTGTCTGTGTGTTTGGTCCTATAATAGCACCTAATTTCCGTCTACCAGAATCAATTAGCTTATCATTTATTGTCATTTTAATATTATTGTTATCGAACCTCAAGTTAGATATCTTAGTACCAGCTCCGAGATTTACATTTTCACAAATAATTGAATCTCCAATATAATTAAAATGAGGTATAGCGGTATTTGAAAAAATCAATGAGTTCTTGATCTCTGACATACCAATATGACAATCGTTTCCTATAGAAGTAAAAGGTCTTATAAATGCATTCGGTCCAATTAATGAATTTTCTCCAATATAACAGGGTCCAATAATGTATGATCCCGATCTAATTAGACTATTCTTTCCTATGATAACATTTCCAAAAATTTGAACATTTTCTTCTATTTTCCCCTTGATGTCATGCTGAATATTATTTAAAAGAAATTTATTAGCATCCAAAAGATGCCAAGGTAACCCTATATCACTCCAATAAAGATCTTTTATGACATAACCCTTAATCCGTCCTTTTAATTTGTTAATTAGGATCTCCATAGAATCAGTGAATTCATACTCTTTCCTAATAGATAATTTTGTTTTTTCTATAGCCTCAAATATCTGAGGATTAAATATGAATATTCCCGCATTTGCTAAATTTCCTAGATTTGATTCTAACAACGGTTTTTCAGTAATTTTTTCTACATATCCTTCAGAATTTAATGAAATTATTCCGTATTCTTGAGGGTGTTGAACTTCAAACAATGAAATTATACCCTCATTTGGGTTATTTTCATAATTCGTTATAAGTTCTTTATATATTTTCGGATCTGCAAGTAAATCTCCATACATTAATAGAAAGTTATCTTCTCCTACAAAAGATTTTGCTAAACTTACAGCATGAGCTGTTCCTAAGTGTTCTATTTGAGAAATATAATCTATTTTCACATTAAATTTGTTGCTCCCATTGCCGAAATAATTTCTTATTATTTCTTCTCTATAACCAACGATCATGAGAACTTTGGTGATTCCAACTTCTTTAAGACTTAAAATACCATACTCTAATAGTGGTTTACCTCGAATAGGTATCATTGGTTTTGGTATCGTAGATGTGATTGGATTAAGTCGCTTACCCTTTCCTGCTGCTATAATAACAGCTTTCATAAGTAAGTAAAAGAAGCATTTTATTTAGAAATTATTGATCAAAAACTCATCAAGTTGAGTTTTTAAATATCTAAACGGTTTTAAATCTCCCACAAATTCATCTCTTAAAATTTGTTCTCTAGATATATATTCTTCTAATTGCTTAAAAATTTCTTTGATTTTAATGAAGTCTCCAGAAGCGATAAAGTCTAAAGAATAATCGTTGATTGGGCTACAAAATATTACTTTTTTGCAATCGTGGTCACCTAAATCATTAAAATGAACCTCTTTAATATTGGTTTTAGCTCGTATTTGAGTGTTCATTATAATTGTTGCTAGTTTAGCGGAGATACTTGAAGTCAATAACTCGACATTCTCATCAGTAATTTCTCTATGAAAGTTATTTAAAAGCGTTTTATCATACAATTGAGAAATAATGGGCAATCCTTGAGTAGAAATCCCGCAATAGATTACCTTAATTTCCATGTCAGAACATTTTGAATCAATAATTTCATCTTCTAAAGGATCTCGATATTTATCCCATAAATATCCAGTAATTAATTTAACAACTTTT
>JBHLLM010000265.1:0-4694 GCA_048885575.1 Candidatus Hermodarchaeota archaeon | reverse complement strand
TTTGAATGAAATTTTTGATGAGAATTATGTTTAAATTGGGAAAACTAGTGGTTGATTTTAATAATTAACTTTATTGATAATCTTGTATTTTCCTCTTTTAGACTTTAATTTTAATAAATAATTGAGCATTGCCTTCAGATACGATCTCATCAAGGTGTTATAAATTCACATATGCATTTTTGTTGATAACACGCACGAAAATAAGGAATTGAATATTCCAACCGGTGGAATGCATACCCAAATTTTAGAACTATTGCCCATTTATGAAAAAACCAAGAATTTAAGAATCTCGCTTGTGGTAAAATACACTGAATACCGCCCCATATCAAATAAAGTGGATATTTATACAATATACAAATTTAAGAGCAGTAAATTAAATACTGCCTATTTCTTTTTGAAATCGTTCTATAAAATCATTAAAATCCATAAACAAAATCCAATTTCTATAATAAACATCAATTCTTATTATTTTAACATTTTGTCTCCTTTACTTATTCGGTTAATATTCAAAATTCCTTTATTTATTAAACCGCCTACGAATTTTGAAACTCATAAGAAAGAGGAATTTATGCTAAAACCTCGCTCACTGTTAAACAGAATAGTTTTTTATGGTTGGCTAGTAATTTTACAGCATTTTATCTCAAAAAGAAAAAAGATTTACTTTCAAGCAATTAATAATAAGATATATCGAGATTTCTACACGATGGGATTTGATAAAGAAAATTTCATTCGTTTACCAAATGGGATCTCAACTAACAAATTTAAAGGCATAAAGAGATTGCATGAAGGAGAAGTTCATTTTGGTTTTGTTGGTAGATTATTAAAAAGTAAAAATCTTGAGCGATTATTGAGAGTATTTTTAAATTACATATCAAAATATCCCGAGGATAAACTATTTATATACGGTAGCGGCCCTGAAGAGATTTTCTTACGGAATTTCATACATAAAAATAAAGTTGAAAATAATATCGTTTACATGGGATTTGAAAAAGATAAAGAAAAAATGTACTCAAATATAGATGTTTTAATCCATCCATCTTTCGGTGAAGGATTTCCAAATGTGATATTAGAAGCATTATGTGCTCAAGCTTTTATTATTGCTTCAAATGTAATTGGAAATCGAGATATTATTCGTCATGGAATAACAGGTTTATTATTCAATCCTAAAGATGACGAGGATTTGTTAAATCAACTAATTTTTTATAAAGAAAATCCCAGTCGCATCCCAAAAATGCTTCAAAATGCTAAGATTGATGTTGATAAGAAATACAATATTGAAAAAATTGCTGATAAGTTATTAAATTTTTTACAAAAGCGGATTAATACAGAATTATGTGAGAATTAACGAATTGGGATATCTTCGATTTTCCACAACCCTAAAGATTTATCTGCCATCCTCCCGTTGGCTTCCGTACAATGCTCATTTATGACATAGATTGCTGGTGGGAAGTTAAAAGGAGATTTTTGTAGATTAATAGGACGCCACCCGCCGGTAAATATGTTTCTATTTATCCTTCGTGAAACGAATGTTGTCGATAAAAGATAGGTAGATTTGCTTCTTTTGAAATTATTAATCGCTGCAAATATATCTTTATATGATAAATGAACCAAACAATCTCTACATAAGATTATATCAACTTTTGGAAGTTTACTTGTAGTTATATCCATCAGTTTAAAGATTCTTTTGTCATTTTCATATTTTTTCCTATTTTGAGCAACAATTTCAGGAACAATATCTCCTCCGATATACTTCTTTAATCCTAAGTCCACATGTTGCAGCCAATTAAAATCACCACATGGTAGATCTAGCAATGTGGCTGCTTTAATATCTCCTAATATTTGGGGTATTTCCCTTCGAATAGTAGCAGTCTGGTTTAGAATCGATCCCTTACCTGATTTTGATTCCTTACTCCCCCATATATTCTTAATATAAATTGTTGAAAATCGATGATTCATAGGTTTGGCAAAGAAAGTGAAGTT
Source organism: Candidatus Hermodarchaeota archaeon (assembly GCA_048885575.1). GTDB lineage: Archaea > Asgardarchaeota > Lokiarchaeia > Sigyniarchaeales > SOKP01 > SOKP01. The sequence continues at coordinate 2,714 of JBHLLM010000265.1, read as the reverse complement.
TAAGCTTAAAATTGCTTCTATTAATTGAATAGATTTTGGGAAATTCAAATTCAATATATCAATAATCGTTTTGAATATATTCACGCTTATTCATTACCTTATCAATTTTTTATAAAGTTCTAAATGCAGTTCGGCAGCTTTTTTCCAAGAATATTTGGATGTGACTCGTTCTTGACCCTTTCTGCCCATTTTAATTAATTCTTCCTTATCATTAAGTAGATCTAAAATTTGTTCACTTAATTCATTAAGGTTCTGAAAATCGGATGTATACCCTGTCTTTCCATCTACTATAATCTCGTTTGGACCCATAATATCGGATCCTATGACTGGTTTTCCACAAGCGCCTGCTTCTACTAGCGTTAAACCAAAAATTTCTTGACGCGATGGATAAATACAGAGATCCGCTAAACAATAATATTTTGGTAATTCCATTTTTGAAATATAACCAGGAAAAATGACATGTTTAGTTAAATTATATTTTTGAAGTAACGATTTAACTACGGGAAGATATCCCGAATCATCTCCTACAATTATGACTTTGACATTTTGCCTTTTCTTTACAATCAAGTTTAAAACTTTTATTAAAAGATCCACTCCTTTACCTTTAGCAATACGACCAACATATAAGATCGTATCAAATCCATCTAGATTATACTTATTTTTCAAATCGCTCGAATCAACTGGTTTAAAAATTTCAGTATTCACACCAAGTGGAATATAATGAATATGATCCTCGTCTATGCCATAATTCTTTATAATAGGTATTTCACTTTTAGCAACAGCTATAAAGTGTGGATTTAGCAACTTTCTTTTTAAATATCCCAGTGATTTATCGTAAATCATTTTCGGAATTTTATCACTATAATCCCAGTTGATTGCAATTACTCCATGGGTAGTAATGACAAATGGTTTATTTTTGATAAATGAAACAAGAGATCCTATATCTTCCTGATAACTCCTCATCGCATTTGAATGAAAGATGTCGATATTAACTGTATTTTTGAAGAGAAAAGGAATCATCTTAAATGATACTCTATATTCTCTGAATTTAAGAATAGAATTAAACCTGTAAATTATATAATTATCACTTTTCTTCTCAAGAAATACTGTCCTACTTCTGCCAGTTTGCGTTATTGCTGAGGTTGTGAAAACACTAATGTTTACTCCCATTTTTTCTAACTGAGATAGAATTTCCGTTGTGGCAATATAAGATCCACCACATCTTCCAGTAAAGAAGTTATGTAAAACACCTAGTCTAATCAAATATTCTGAGGACCTCTTTATTCTAGTTTTTAATCATATTAATAAATCTAAATAGGTTTTACTTCATTATTTTTTTTTTACAATTTCTTGTATTTTTCGTGCATTAATTTGATCATAACCATCTTGAAATCTTCTAATATATTTGGCCATGCGTATTTATCCTTGACAAATTCATAACCTTTTTGGCCCAATTTTTGTAAATATTTTTTTTTAACGCTAAACTCTGCTATCTTTTTAATGAGATCTTCTTGATTTTTTGCGAATAAAATCCCATTATTTCTTCCAATTTCATATAGAACTCCTGGTAAACTAGTAGATAAAACAGGCTTTTTCATAGCTAGATATTCTATTACTTTTATTGGTGTGATATCCCTTGTAATTTCATTTAAGGCAAAACTTAAAAGGCATAGATCAGCTAACGCAATATATTCAGCAATCTCAAAGAATGGTAATTTCCCGGTGAGAATTACCCATTTTGCGTCGATGTCACTTACTAATTTAACTAATTCGTTATATATTCCCCCATCTCCAAGTATTAAGAATTTCATTTTCATAAATCCATTAGAGATGCGTTTATGATAATAATTTATGATTTGTTTTAATCCAGCAAAATCATATAAATAACCCATAAAAAAAACAATAAAATCATCATCCGATATGGAATATTTTACTCGTAATTCTTCCAATTTTTGGTTTTTTATGATTGTATTTTCTAAGGCAATTCCATTTAAAATTAAGCTAACTTTTTGAGGATTAGCTCCTTGGTTGATTACATATTTTTCAAGTAATTTTGTAACTGCGATAATCCGATTACAATAACGCAATAAAAATTTTGTAATCACTCTTGCTATTCCTCGTAAATATCCCATTGGGACCAGAGTATGTAACTTATCGATATAATAATAGATATAGGGGATATTGAAGATTTTTGCTAATAATATTCCGATTAACCCATTAGATAATGATAATGATATGATAATATCTACTCTATTTCTTCTAATAACATTTAAAATTTCGAAGAAGTTTGTTACTAATGAAGATAAACGCCTTAAGTATGGTATTTGAATATGCGCGGTTCTAATTATAGTGACATTAGCATTCTTAATCGTTCTTATTATTTTTGTATATACTTTTTTCTTAAGAAACAAGCTATTCGAACGCATTATTTTATCGATGTCATAATCTAGTACCGTAACATTGATTCTTGGATTCTTTGAAAGTCGTTCAAAAATGTGATGTTGTGTATGAGGTCCTCTTATTAACCAATCCGTTTCTTGTAGTACAAGGATATTCATGAATTGTTTCTTTTAACTTGTTTTTGTAATAATTAATTTCGTCAATTATATTAATTTATGGTAGTATTAAATTTTAAAATAGATTTTTCGATAAACTATTTGACAAGTTTTTAAGTTAAAGGAGAATTAATATAATTCGTAATCCCAGTTCTTCAT
>JBHLLM010000264.1:0-4698 GCA_048885575.1 Candidatus Hermodarchaeota archaeon | reverse complement strand
ACCTTATCTCAAGAAGGAGTGACAACATACTCGCTACCCTGCGATGTAAGGCTATGGCCCTTAGTGTTGGATGCCGCCAAGCGATATAAGAAACTTAGTCTTGGAGAACAAGACAACATCATTAAAATGGCGAGCAAAAATGAATTACTCCCACTATTTCCAGAGTAATCATAATGAAATTTTATAATAAGAAATGCGTTTAAAAACAGAAATTTAATTTTTAAGAATTTTATGTATTTTTGGCTTAAACTGGTGTAAAATCCTTCTTAAAATCTTCTTTTTCTTTCTCACTTTCGAACAAATTATACCAATCCCAAATCTTAAGCGCAAAGTCTGTGAATGCGTGACCCTTAGCAGTGATAATATTTCCATCTTGAACTACTCTCGCTTCTACATAAGAGTTCCATGGAAAAGGATCAACTTCATTTTTTTCTTCATATGATTGGGGTTCTTCAGAGGTCGTATATTTTTTACCGTTTAAAATACCAGTTTTTGCAAGAAATTCAGGTCCAGCACAAATCGCTGCTAACAATTTTTTTTCTTTATTTAGGCCTTTAATTAATTTTTCAAGTTCTGGTTTAAGTATTCTATTCACTCCTCCAGGAATTATTAACCCTTCAATATCTTCTATTCCATCGATTTCCGAAACTATTTTATCAGGATTAACTTTTAATCCTCCCCAACTGCAAATAGGCGTTTTCTCATATGCTATATAAGTTACTTTATAATCATCTTCTCTATTTAATGCTGAAAGAGTAAGTGCGGTTTCAAAATCAACAAATCCATCATATATGAAACATAAAACTTCTTTCATAGTTTTTTCATCTCTTTAATTTTAAAAGTTTATGTAATTTTTTAAATTCTTGTATATTCGAAAGTCAATTATGAATTTAATTATTGCAATCGTTTGTTAAATTAGTTCAAATTCGTAATACTTACGAAATTCTATTACTTCTTTCTTTTTTTTAAGATCTCAATAAAGCTTTCTATTTGATTGGTAACCTGTAGTTCGTTTAATTTTCTTGGATCGTTCATATCAGCAGTTATTACCAAGCAAGGAATATCGTAATCGTCCATTAGATGTTTCTTTAGATCATAAAGTCCACAGGAGTTGGGTCTACAAGAGAGATTCTCATGTAAAAGGACTCCATCAATTTTCCATTCATCAACGGTCTCAGCAAATTTTTTAATTCTCGTTTCAAGATCATAGACGTACCAGAAACTCATCATCAGTTCCGACATTGCCTCTACCGGTTTTTCAAGAACCATTTCTTTTGTAACATTTGGATTCATATATTTACTAAACGCATAAGTATATGGTTCATACACAATGACGGCGTTCCAACGCTCAAGTCTACCAAAGAATTTAAGCGCATACCAAAAGGGAATACCTTCGAACATCAAGCGAAATTCCTCTTTTTGGAGTGCTCCAATTCCTGCATCAACTCTCTGTTTAGCTTCTCTATACATCCTTTTATATAATTTTATCGGCTCTTTTAAACCAGGCATAGTGAAAAGTGGAAAAAGCCCTCCAAATGTATCTCGCGTAGAAATTGGACAGGGAACATTTTTCCTCAAATTGTAGATGTCTTGCCAAACCATGCTAAGATTCCAAGAGTTTTCACTCACTTCTCTTGCTTTCTCTTCATTATATTCGTTCCCGGTAACTTCTTGCATGAAATCAATAAAGTCATACAACTGCTCTGAGATATATTTTTTAAAGTATTGTAATTGTCTATTGTTTGTATTGCTTACAACATGAGGAACATCTATAGTAAAATGAGGAACATTCATCCTTTCAGCTTGCACTTGAAACCAATTTACATGTGTATCGCAGATTACATCTGTAGAGAGCATAAATGTAGGTTTCCTAGTGCCACCTTCCGTAATACCAGCATTACTTTCAACTGCCCCTATATTTGTTTTGAAATAGGAACATAAATCATAGGAATATCCTTGTTCTTCTGCGATTTCAATAAATTTTTGTGAGTATTTCTGGGCAGCACTAACCGTTGCACTATTCTCAGGGAGCATGGGTTGGATATCCATAGCGTATAGCATTTCAACGGGACTACCTGAAGTAGCCCAAGCGGTTGGTTTACCATCTCTATATGCTTGTTCGATTGCAAGGAAGTGTCTTCCCATAATATTTTTTAAACCTTGAGTCGCATTTAACATCTTATTATGTTTTTGTTCAGTTTTTGACATTTTTTCACCTCTAAATCATTTCAGCAAATGCTGAAAATCTCGTTGATAATTGCTTATAAGCTTCTCTACTGTATGTTACTTCTGCAAATAAATAGGGAATTTCTAATTCTTTAAATTTTTGTTTTAAAAATGGATGATTATATAAAACAGGTTCGCAAAATTTCTGAGCAATATTGATAACGCCATCAATGTTATACTTAGTAGCTAAATTCTTAAGCACTTCAAATCTCTGATACGATGGAAATTTGGTTGAATGAATTGGTTTATTTATGTGATATTTAGCGATACTTTCAATAGGACTCCCATCCTGTTCGACTTCATTGGTGAAATATTTAGAACCTATACCTAAATCATCTGCAACAATTTGAAAACCTAGACTCTCAATATGTCTAATAAATTCTGTATCGTCGAGATCTGAACCTGTTAACAATATCTTTTTGAAGTCTTTTTTAGAGAAGGGTTGTCGATTTTTGAGATTTTCCAGTTTGGATTTTAAAAGCTCTAAAGCTTCATTTTTATCTAGTTGCTGTACACTTTTTACTATTCCATGAAATTCAGAGCCAGTAATAATCATTTCTTTGCGATAATCAGAGATTTTTCTTAAAAAGTGACGTATTTCGTTCATTTTTTTAATAGCTTCTCTTAATTTATCTTCTGTTATTTTTACCTTGAAAAAATCCTCTAATTGGGTTATTAACTCATTTATATCGTTAATGAAAAACTTTAAAGCGATTTCATCACGTTTTCTAGGAGAGTTAAGGAAATACATAAAATCAAGATTTACACACTCTTTCCATATATCAAATTCACGATTAGTACGATCACAACCGTGAGTTGTAATTATACCCACAATATCTGTATCGAGTTTATTGATTGCCAATTCTAGGAGATTTCTAGTCCAAACGCAATGAGTTGGAGGTATGTGTTCGTTAGCTTTATCCGGTTCGATTGTGGGATCTCCAAATAATCTATAGGGTGTGAAGCCAGCAGCAATAATAATTTCTTCTGGTGTATCAACACCACTATCAAAAATCCCTATTTTTTTCATTTTTTTTCTCCTACTAAAGAATTTTTAGTAAAAGTATTAATGTGAAATTAAATCGTTAAGAATAAAAAAATATTTATATTTTCACTGCATTTAATAAATATTCTATTAGGTTTTACAGAGTTTTTTAAATGTCGCAGCAAACAATCTCAAGAACCTTAAGTAAAGCTATTCTAAAACCAAAGGTTCGAATCAAATTAAAGATTTGGAATACCTATTTGACTGGCAAACTCGTGAAGTTTGATAATTATATGAATTTAATTGTTGAAAACGCTAAAGAGATATATTTTGGTCGTGGTGGAAAAAGAAGTAAAGATCTTGGGACTGTTATGATAAGAGGTGCTTCTATCATTTTCATTGGGCAAGATAGAGAAAAACTAATTTTCGCTGAATCGGAAGCTGATGAGGAGCTACACGATAAATTAATGCATCGAAATGAAGATGAAGATATATAAAAAGTAAAGAGGTTGAATAAATGGGTAAAGGAACTCCAAGTAAAGGAAAGAAAAATAAAGCAGCAAGCCATAAGACATGTAGGAGATGTGGAAATCATAGTTACCATAGAAGAAAAAGATATTGTGCTCAATGCGGATTTGGAAGAACCGCTAAAATGCGACAACCAAATTGGAGAACTAGGTATAGAGCTTTTAACAAAACAAAGGGTTTTCATGCCTAGAATAGGTTAGATCTTGATGATAATACTCTTTTTTAAGACAAATTGAAATTTGCATTAAAAATAATCGTTTCCATCAGAAACTACTGTTTATAATATATTTTTTAAATTAAAATCTCCTTATTTGTAATATCTATTCACATTTTAAAAATTTTAAAAATCTCAATAAAATGATTGAATCAACAAGAATTGACGACATCAACAGAGAATTGGATAAGTTAGAATTAGTGAATGGAATAATAGGGACCGCGATAGTAAATCGAAACGGTTTGACTATTAGTTCTAGATTACCTAGGGATATCGACAGTCGCAAATTTGGTGCGATGGCAGCAACTATGTTTGAAGCAATGGAAACAGCAGCAGCTACATTAAAAGATAAAGTGCTAAATTTATCAACCGAATTTGATGATTATCAATTAATTGTTTATGCTTTAAACGCTGATATTATTTTTGTGGCCTATTTGGAGTTGAATATTGATTTAGGTATTGTTCTTATTGAGATTGAAGAATGTACAAAAATCATCTGTAAAATACTTGAGGTGTAGAAGATTCTTACTGAAGAACAAAAAAAAAGATATTCTAGACAGATAATTTCTCCTTACATAGGAGAAGAAGGACAAGAAAAATTATCTAAAATTAAAGTATTACAGATAGGTGCAGGAGGTTTGGGATCCCCATTTGCGCTCTATCTCTTAGCAGCAGGAATAAAGGAATTAACAATTATTGATAATGATACTTTATCTATTTCCAACCTGCAAAGGCAAATACTTTA
>JBHLLM010000263.1:0-4711 GCA_048885575.1 Candidatus Hermodarchaeota archaeon | reverse complement strand
TAAGTTTAATATCAATAATATCTTCTTTCAAATAAATTTGATACAAAATTAAAATTAAGAAGGACTAAATTATGAAATATTTTTTAGACAGTGCAAAAATAGACGAAATTAAATATGCTTTGGAGAATTGGAGAATTGAAGGCGTAACTTCCAATCCGAAGCACATAAAAACATCAGGTAAATCTTTTTACAGCGTAATAAAAGAATTTGCTGAGGAGTTTAAAGACATCAACTTTCCAATGTCAGTTGAGATAGACCCCCACATAGCTAATTCAAAAGAGATGGTTGCTGCGGCAAAAGATATTGCTAAATTATCACCTAATTTTGTTATAAAAATCCCATGTACAGAACAAGGATTAATTGCTACTAAAGAATTAGTAGAAGCAGGGATAAGGGTAAACGTTACCTTAGTTTTTACGACTTCTCAAGCATTACAGGTTGGAAGACTCGAAGCAGCATATTGTTCCCCTTTCATAGGTTGGCAAGAAAGTTCAGGTGTTGATTGCGAGCTTTTAGTTTCGGATATCATGCAAATTTATCGAAATTATGATTTTACTACTGAAGTTATAGTAGCTGCTGTAAGAACTGCTAAACAAATAGTTGATGCTGCTCGGTTTGGAGCAAATATTGTCACCGCTGGATTCCAAGTATATAGAGATAGTTTTGAGCATCCATTCACGGATAAAGGGCTAAAAATTTTTCAAGATGCGTGGGACGACATAGAATTAGGGACACCATAAGTATTTATATCGAGGTCTTTTAAAATGAAACAAGAAATTCGTATTGGCGTCGTTTGTTTAGCTCGTAAAACTTTTGATTACCAAGCAGCTACAGAAATTTACAGTAAAATTAAAGAAAATCTAACCGAAATAGACCAAGTTCAATGGGAAATTGTAGAAGATTTGGTTATTGAAATTAATGAAGCTCAAAATGCCGCTCATAGATTAGTTTCTAAAGAAATTGATGCCTTAATATGCATTAGTGGGACTTTTGCATTAGGACACTTGATTCTAGAATTAAATAAGATTATCAAAAGACCCATTCTATTATGGGGATTAGAAGAATTACCTTATGACGGTGGAAAAATTCGATTAAACTCTGTATGTGGGATTAACTTAAACACAAGTAATTTGTATAAAGCTGGCGTAAAAAACTACCATGTTGTTATTGGCGATCATATCGATGAAGAATGGTTAAATGCTATAAGAATAGTTAAAGCTTTTGTAACAAATCGTATAGGGATAATTGGATATAGAGCTAAGGGATTTTTTAATTTAGATGTAGATGAGTTAGATTTATACAAAGAGGTTGGTGTTCTCGTTGATCATTTTGAGCTAGATGAGGTTTACAACTTTGTAATCGATAAGGTTAAAATAGAGAAGAGAATACAACAGATCAAATCGATATTTAATGTATCTGATATCACTGAACAACAGGTTTTCAAAGTTGCGGAACTTACAACAAAGATTGAAGCCTTCATAAACAAACATCAATTAGGAGCTCTTGCTATAAGATGTTGGCCAGAGTTCGCGGAAAATTTTGGTATTTCACCATGTGCTGCAATGTCACTTTTGCAATCAGAAGGTAAAGTTCTAACTTGTGAAGGAGACTTGTTAGGAGCTCTATCAATGTTAGCTCATAAAGCTATTGGTGGTGAGACTCCATTTTTGGCAGATTTTTCGCAGGTGGATTTTAAAGAAAATTTTGGACTTTTATGGCATTGCGGCGTTGCGGCTTGCAACTTATGGGATGGGAAATGTGTAAGGTCATTAGATAGTTATTTTGCCGGAGGAAAAGGTGTAACTGCAGATTTTGTAATGAAGTCTGGAGAAATCTCATTGCTTAGGATTGATTATGCCCCTGGTGAATATAGAATATTTTTACAAAAAGCGAAAGGGATCCCTATGAATAAAGATTTGAAGGGCACTTATGTTAAAGTCAGATTTGAGGACGATGTAAAAGATGTGCTAGATAAAATAATTTCTAATGGTATAGCACATCACATATCAGTTGTTTACGGAGAATATGTAAAACCTCTAGAGATTTTTGCTAAAATTCAAGGATGGAAAATAATTAAATAACAGATAGAAATGTATTTATGCTTAATTTTGGAGAGTTAGATAACGGTTTTAATCTAAAATTTAAGGAATATTTATTTTTAACGCACACCCAAGAGGATCCTTGCTTCAAATTGGGGGAAGGGGAGGCAAGCTATAAAGAACACCACGGTCAGTTTAAAATTAGGGAAAGGAAATTAACGGAATTTCCTTTAAAAAGTTTTGAAATTCTATCTAAGGAGAAAAACAAATTAGTTGTAGAATTCAAATTTGAAAAAGAAACGCTAAAAGTCACCTTTTTTGGGGAAAATAATCACTTGCGGATGCGTTTTGATTGTTCAAATTCAAACATTAACAGATTTTGGATAAGAATTCAAGCGAAGTCCGATGAAGCGATTTTTGGGTGTGGAGAACAATTTTCGGAAATTAATTTTAGAGGCAAAGAAGTACCTCTTTGGGTTGAGGAACAAGGAGTCGGGCGTGGAGATCCACCAATAACTGGAGATTGGTTTACCACATATCATCCACAACCCACTTTTGTGTCCTCTCAAAACTATTTTTGCCATTGTGAAAGCACGAGTTATGCGAAATTCAATTTTACTGATAAAAAGTTCCATGAACTATACATTTGGAGCGTACCTGAAGAAATTTTAATCGGAAAATTCGGTTCGACCCTTGAAACCGTAAGTAACCTCTCAAAGATGTTAGGAATACAACCTAAGTTACCCGATTGGGTGTATGATGGAGTTTGGTTAGGGATTCAAGGCGGAAAAGATATTGTAGAACAGAAAATTTATAAATGTCTTGAAAAAAACATAAAAATTTCAGCTGTATGGTGCCAAGATTGGCAAGGAATTCACATGCAAGGTGCACAGAAGAGACTGATATGGAACTGGGAATATGATTCAAATCTATATCCCGATCTCCCAACCTATATAAAAAATTTAAATGAGAGGGGTATAAAATATCTTGGTTATAACAACTCTATGCTTGCTAAAGGAGAAGAGCAATACTATGACGCCTTTAATAAAGGATTAACCGTTAAAGATAAAGATGGAAACCAATACAAAATAATCACTGATAGCGGAGAAAAATCCATGCTCGATCTGAGCAACCCAGAAACTATAAAATGGTTTAAAGAAATTGTTAAAGAAAATATGATAAAGATTGGGTTGTCTGGATGGATGGCAGATTATGGAGAGTATCTTCCTATCGATGGTGTTATACATTCTGGAGAAAGTTCAGAGACTTTCCACAATAAATTTCCCGTTATATTTGCTAAGGTTAATTATGAAGCAATTAAAGAAGCAAATAAGCTCGAGGATGTCGTATTTTTTACCAGAGCGGGTTATTCACACATTTCAAAATATACCACATCAGTTTGGGCTGGTGATCAACTCATAGATTGGAGTCTGGGTGATGGTCTGGGAACTGTTATACCTGCTGGTATTTCAATTGGTATATGCGGAATCGGCTATTATCATTTCGATATTGGAGGATTCCATAGTCTCGAGAATTATGTTCGAACTAAGGAGATGTTCATGCGCTGGACAGAAGCTGCGGTCTTCACAACCATTATGCGTACTCACGAAAGTATCAAACCGTTTGACAATTTACAATTTGATTACGATGAGGAAACACTTAATCATTTTGCCAAAATGGTAGACATACATGTTCAACTTAAACCGTATTTTCAATATCTCTCTGAAGAGTATCAAAAAACAGGTATAAGCCCTTTTAGAGGTTGTTTTTTACATTATGAAAATGATCCTGAGCTCTATGATTTAAAATACCAATACATGTTAGGATTTGATTTAATCATCGCTCCGGTAATAGAACCGAATAAAGATAATTGGAATGTCTATTTACCCAAGGATGATTGGATATACTTGTGGAGTAAAAGTGAATACAAAGGTGGTTGGATTAATGTAGAAGCGCCTATAGGTAAACCTCCTGTATTTTATAGAAAAAACTCGAAGTTTAAGGAATTATTCGAAAGCTTAGTAAAAAATCAAAAAGAGTATAATTGAGATGAAACCCCCAATTTGTTGTATTTGTGGTCAAAGATTAGATTATCCCGATGAAGGGGACCTAATCTATTTTAAAAAAAGAACTTCAGATGAAGAATGGGATAAATTGATGGAAGAAAACGGAATGACGGGTCATCCTCCTTATGCAGAATGGTTTTGTGGTGACCATTATGCTAAAGCCAAAGAGTTAAAGGATTTACCTATTGACAAAGCTTTTAAATTGTTAGAGACTTAATTCTGAGATGATATCGTCTGGTTCATTATCTAGAGTAGCTTGGGCTGATCTTGGGCTTCCACCTCCTTTTCCACCAAACTTTTTAATCAATTTATTTATTATTTTGTTTGCTTTGAATATGTCATTATTGGAAAGTATATGCGTTTTTTTATTACCAGATTTCATTATTAAAAGATAATTAGGCGGAAAACTTTTAAAAGCTTTTGATAATATCTTGTAATCCACTTCAAAATCTACTACGCCAATTTTTACACCCATTATAGTGGCATTAGGAGAGATAGCAATCAGTTCTAAGGTTTTGAGTGTCAGTTGTTCGTTTTCTTCTCTAAGTTTGAATACATGAGTCTTTAGAGTATTAAATAGGGTCTTAACAGATATATTCAATACTC
>JBHLLM010000262.1:0-4713 GCA_048885575.1 Candidatus Hermodarchaeota archaeon | reverse complement strand
TGTCATTTTAGTACCCTGATATTCCAAATTTATCATAGAATGTATTAAATAGATATACTGAAAAAATAGGCAAAATAATTGTACCTCCAACAACTACAATTAAGTGAACTGGTGTTAGAAATGTTATAGCTAAATTATAATCAATTCCCATTAACCAAAAAATCCGAATTAAATCAATAAAATAATATATAGGATTAAATAAAATAACGGTTTGGACAATTTCAGGAAAGATTTGTAAAGGATAACTTATACAACTCAACCAAAATAGGAATGTCAACGCTAGATTAATTAAACTATAAAGACCTTCTTTAGTGATAATCAGTATGCCCAATATTAATCCTAAACATCCAAATAAGATTGATATAGATAGAAATGAAAGTATAACAAGGAAGAGATTAATAATACTTATTGGAAATAGTATGTAGGCCATAATAAAGAAAAAAATAAAGGGAATGCTTATTAATATCATTTCCGCTATTAGAAAACCAAATAACAAGACGTATCGATTTATAGGGGCGACCGTTAACGCTTGTAGAGTTTTCCAATACTTTTCTTTATTAAATAAATGTGAAAAATTAAGTACAATTTTTCTTAAAAATTGAATACAGAAGGCTATAAATAAGAATAGAACATAATTTAAACCTGTCCAATATCCGAATAGATAATCCTCTCTTATTGCAAATATTACATTAAAAATTATTAATGGCATTAAAATCTGAATGAAAGGAGAAAAATATCGGGAAAAAACATTAGATTTAAATCTAATTTCAAGAAAAAGATTTCTTTCTACTAAAGCCATAATTTGCTTTACATTAATTCTTAAAGATTTTTTTGATACCATTCTAAATTAATATTTGTGAAATAACTATGATATAATTACATCTTGAAAAAATTAAATTCTACTTTTCTATTAAATTTTGGTGTCAGAATCCATTTCCATCTATTTTTTAAAATGTCATCAAGGCTGGTAAGCTTAATTTTTCAACAAAATATAATTTTACTCATTCTTATGGGTTAGGGGTTGCGTCAAAGAATAAAAAATTAATTTCAAAGAATAAAAAGGCAAATGATATAAGACTATAATCGCTATCTAGTGATTATATTAATAGATACAATTTACTACGAATTAATCATACTTTTTATTAAATCAGAAAAATCTCTTTTACTTTTAGATAATGAGAATTGTTCGTATATAGAATTGATATCACTGATAGTTATTTTGGGGGGATTTTCAATGAATTCATTTATTTTACTACTCCATAGAGATATTTTTAGTGGAACAACTGCGTAGTAATCCTTATTCTTAAAAAAGTAATTAGCACCACAGTTTGGAGAAGTAATGACGGGAGTGTAATTACTTATACTTTCAATAATAATTCTCCCAAAAGCCTCAGTACAAAATGTAGGAACCAAAGTTATTTTTGATTGTTGATATATAGAATTTAATTCATTTTTACTTACATGATTATAATTAATAATTTTAGAACTTGAGATACTTAGCTCCGCTAATGGTACTTTTCCACCAACTATCAATATTTTGTAATCAATAAGAATTGACTTAGACAATCTACTTATAAAATCTAATCCTTTATGAGATGCTTCAAAACTTGGAATAACAAATAAGAGTTGGTTCTTTCTTATAGTATCCATGCTTAAGCTTTTCTTAATAGGCGTTATGTTTAGCATTTCTACTTTATTCTTGTCTATATTATTATTAAGAATAGTTCTCATCAATTCTGAAGCAACAATCACGCGATCTGCTTTATTTAATAGTTTTAAATTTAATTTTATCGAAAAAAATCTTAGTTTATAAATAATATTTGATGTAATTGCGAAGATTGTGTGTTGCCATCCCTGTGGTTTATTCTTTATTAAAACTCTCAATGATCTCCAAAAATCAATACATTTATAGCAAATATTCCTACTTTCTAATCCTTTACATGCAGTTCCATATTTAATAATATCAATATGTTTAGGGCACAAATCTGAAGTATCGCGAATTAATGCAATTATAGGAATCTTTGCTAGTTTTGCTGAGCATATTGCTGAAAAAGCAATTCTACTTTGTGTTATAATAATGTCTGGTTTGAAACTCTTAATCGCAGAATAGATTTTAAAAAAGTAGAGATAATAACCGATTCCAAGAGGATCAAGAAATTTTTTGATTAAATTAGCAGTCGACCGAGAAAATATTTTTATTTTTAAATTCTGATCTGTTTTTAAGCTATTAATGATATTCACGAAACTTGTTGCAGCTCCTCCCGTGGAATCTTTTCCGTATCGAACTGATACTATTAATACCCTAATCATTTTTACCAAGTTGAAGATTTAAGCTCTTTCTCTAATAATATATACTCTTTTAGATCTAATAAAAATTTCCCGTATTTTTAATAAATAAATTAAAAATGAATCAATAATTTAATTATAGTAATACTATGTATGATTTAATACCTATTGGAAAAATACCTAAAGCGAATCTATGATTTAAAATAATTATATTAGACATCTAATGTTAAATAATATTGTATTCAACATAATTGAACGATTTTCTTTTATTAGAAAATTTAAGATTTATGAATTTGCTAAAGACATAGTGTTTCCATTAATAATTCAATTTATATCAAAATTCTTTGAAGAAAAAATTGATGATAATCTAATTGTAATGGGTGCTTATTCTGGGAGATTATATATTGATAATCCTAAATATCTTTATGAGTTTCTAAATAAAAAATCAGAATATAATACCATATGGATTGCTAAAAGCAAAGCTGTAGCTTCACAGCTGAAAAAAAAAGGATTTAAAGTTTTACCCTTTTATAGTATTAAATCAATAAAACTTCTACGTAAAGCTAAATATATTTTTTTTTCTCATGGAAGATTAGACACTCTCCCTATAAAGTTTTCTTCGTCTAGTACCATTATTTTAACCTGGCATGGAACTCCTATTAAACAAATTAATCTGTACTTAGAAAAATCTTATGCTTATAGTAAATGGAATCGTATTTTCAAGTTAAAATTAGAGTTTAATGAATATGTTGATTATTTATTAACACCAACAAAAGACGAAGAAGAGCATAAGATTTTAGCTAAAGCATTTAAAATCCCAACGAGAAAGATTTTAAATTCCGGATATCCTCGAAATGATATACTGTTTGTAAAAAATGATGAATTTATAGAAGATGTTAAAAGTAAATTCGGAATAGCGAGCCATATTAAAAGAATTATATTATATGCCCCAACATTTAGGGATGATTTTGTTTTTAGATTTCCTTTGACAGAATCGGAATTAAAATTATTAAATGATGTTTTAAAAGAAACTAACGGCATTCTTCTTATAAAAGCTCATATTTTTGAAGAGAAAATTGATTTGAAAAAATATAATCACTTTCAGATAATAAAAAAAGAAGCAGATATTCAAGAATTACTACTAATTTCTGATATCTTGGTTACAGACTACTCTTCAATGATCTTCGATTATTTACTATTAAATAGACCAATACTTCTTTTTACTTATGATCTTGAAGAATATGCTAAGGCAAGAGGCATGTATTATAATTTCGAGGAGATTGCGCCGGGACCAATCGTATTTAAAGGTAGAGAGCTAATAGAAACTATTAAAAACATTGAAAGAATCGATGATGACTTTAAAGAAAAAAGAGAATTAATTAAAAATAGATTTAATAAATACACTGATGGAAAGTCTATTGAAAGAATTTTAAAGTTTCTTAATATTAGCTTTAATAATTAAGAATTATCGATGGGTTTATGCAATTAGTAATTTTATCTGCTGGAATCGGCTCACGATTAAAACCTTTAACCAATGAGAAGCCTAAATGTTTAGTTGAAGTAGTAAATAAGCCAATTTTAGGTCATCAAATTGACTTATTTATTAATAACAAGAATGTTGAAGAAATTTTAATTGTAATAGGTTATAAACCACATTTAGTAAGATCTTTTATAGAAATTAATTATGGAAGTACGCGGAAGATAACTTGTGTTGAAAATAAGGATTTTTTAACAACAAACAACATGTATTCCCTCTTTCTGGCAAAAAACCATGTTAAAGGTAAATTTCTTCTCATAAATGGAGATGTAATTTTACACCCAAGTATAGTTAAAGATTTTTTATCTTATCCTTATGAAGACTCAATCGCAGTCGATGTTGGTAGATATTTTGAAGAATCAATGAAAGTCATTGAAAAAGATGGATTACTTGTAGATATTTCAAAATCCGTCAGCGAACAAGAAGCTTTTGGTTCTTCAATAGATTTCTATAAGTTTTCTGACCATGGTGCCAGCATTGTTTTTTCTATAATAGAAAATATAATTATAAAAAGAAAACAATTGAATCTTTGGTCAGAAGTAGCCTTAAAGGAAATATTAAATCAAGGACTTTTAAAGATCAAGCCATTTGATATAAAAGGAAACTATTGGTTTGAAATTGATGATCTTGAAGATTTAAAGAATGCTGAAAAAACCTTGAATAAACAAATTTGAGATTATAGGAATTAAAAAATAACCTAAAAATCAGTCTCCGATATTAAATTCTTTTCAAAATTTTAATAATTAAGTTAAAAATCAATCTTTAATTAATAGTAAATCATATTATGGACGAATTAATTCCTCTTGATAAAGCAATTAAGAAAAATCCTCGAGTTATTGAACTTGAAAATCAAGGCTTTATAATTAAACCGGAACAATTAAAAGAATATC
>JBHLLM010000261.1:0-4713 GCA_048885575.1 Candidatus Hermodarchaeota archaeon | reverse complement strand
AATTTTTTACTAAATGCCCTTGAATCTAATTCATTTCGGCACAACTCGCTTATTTTATGGCAATAATCTATAATATTTCCCCTTTCTTGATATATCGCCATGATTTACCCCTTCCTTAGTTTTTATTTAAAATTCTTTAATTCTGGTCATTATTATATATAATTTTATCAATCTCAAAATAACAATAATCAAGAGTGTTCAGTAATGAACATGCTACATTTTCTGAGATCTTACCACTCTCTAATAACTTATTTACTTCTTGTCTGGCGCGATCTATAAATCGTTGAGCCAATGATAATGTTGAATCTGGGTTAATATCACGTGAAAGTTTAATAATAGCAAGCTCTAGCTGGAGAGCACTCAATTTTATCAGTCTTTCTAAATATTTAGAATCACAGTCACCAAGTTCTTCTTGAACAAAATCTGCAAGATTCAGAAGTTCAACTTCAATAGAAGCAATATCAAATCCACAATTAATATCTTTAACATAATCAACAGAAGTTCCTATTAATAATACAACAAAATTTCTTATTTGACGTAGAGCCAAAATAGTTTCATTTCTTATTTCTTCAGTTATAAAATTAAATTTATTATAGAATTCTGTCTCGAATTCTACAAATTCTATAAGTGCTTGTACTACAAATTCATTAAACAAACCATAATTAAGGTCTCCGGCTTTCACTAACTCAAGAGCATCCATTAAATATTCTTGAGCTAAACACAATTTAAATCTTATATTATCTGCTATTATTGAGTAGAGATTAATATCTACATAAACTTTTAATTCTTCAAGTAAATAATCCACATATGAAAAACAACCTTCAAGATCTACATAGATATGAAATATTACATTATTAAATTCCTGATCACTATCCCCTTCATTATCGTTATTAGTAGTATATACTTCTAAATTATAATTTCCTGGTTTTAACGGTATAGAGATTGTGTAATTAAAATCTTCCTGGGAAATAATACCACTTTGTAAAATTATACCCTCCTCATCGATTAAGTAAAATTCTCCAGTAGCTTTACTATCGATAATACCATCATTATCACAAATGGATATTTGGTAGCTAAAATCGTCGTAATAAAGATATATAGTAGGTGGCGTAGTATCATCATCGAAAACTTCAAAGGATGAAACCACCTGAGTCATTTTTTGATCTCCTTCTCGATCGTTATCAGCATCTATTGCAACAACAGTAAAATCATAAAGGATTCCAGGAATCCTTAGATTTTCAATAAAAATTTGACTATCTCCGTTATCATCATAAAACCGAGTACCATTAAACTCAATAAATAGTTCAGAAATTCCTGATTTGTCTTCAGTTAAAATATCAACAATTATGAAATCATAATAATCGTAAACACAATTGTTCGTGATATTAACATTTTTAATTATGGGACCTTCATCGTCATCATCTATAATAGTTATCCATACAGTAATAGTTGTATTTAACATGTCGTCAGGTCTGTCGGTATCTGCGTCACGTGCTATAAAGACAAATTTGTGACTCCCTAGAGTGTTAGGTACCAGATAAGTTCCGCTAGGATCTAAAGATAACCCCGAAATATCTGACGCATTAACAACAAGCTCTCCGGGATTCTCGTCGGTATAATCTCCTGTATACGTGTATGAGATTTCTGGAGGTGAAATGTCATCATCAATAAGATTAAATAATTCAATTTTTTCGACATAATCATCCATTACGAAATTAAGAAAATATTCTACTTTAACTATTAAGGATACATTTTCTTCATTAGTATTAGTATCAATTACTATTGGACCAACAATATAATTTTCATAGTTCCCATCTGTATTGATTGGATCAGATAATTCTAAATTCGATATATAATATACCTGATCGTAATGAGTAGCTGATTCATTGTACCATTTTCCACTAGGTTTTTCAGATTTTAAATAGATATCTATATGATCAGCAACGTACCACATAGATGGTGATGATTCTACCTCAACGTTAATAGATATTTTTAATTGAGTATCGTCATGTTTCAAAAATGAGATATCTCCAATATGAACAGTATTATGAATTAACTGACTTTTTAAGTTTGTAATATCTTCTTCACTTAAGGATTCATTATACATTCCCATAACATAAATAGTGAAGACATCAATATTGTTTTCAAAAAGAGGATCATTTTTAATTGTATTATTTAAATTATCCTCAGTATTTCCAAAAATCTGTAAGATTATATAATTTCGCCAATTTAAATAACTCCAATTAAGCGCATCTTGTGCGTATACATCTGTCCAAAATTCTTGGAACTTTTGATAAGCCGAAAGATTTCCAGGTTCTTGAGGTCCGTCACTCAAACCAAGATTTAATGCCTCTTTACTTGGTTGTTTATTATTTAGTTCATTATTAAAGAGATTAATTTGAGTTATGATTAGTGCGGCAAAAATGCAGAAAAAAAATAAATTCATTAACGATATTATTTTGATATTAGATTTATTCATAGATTATATATACATCTTTATGTGATAGTTTTGTCAAATTGCATAGGTGACGAATTAAGAAATTATAGTTATATATTTAAGTGTTAAGGAAATTAACCAATTTCCACTTTTTCATTTGATAGAAAGGAAAATCAAGAGATTTAGATTAAATATAAAAATTTCTTAAAAGACGGGAGATTTTTAATTAATTATTAACCAGTTAATATAGCTACTATCATTTCGTTAATTAGATTAGATTTTTTTGTCGGTTGTTAATTTAGAAAAATTCATTTTATTCGTGTGAAAAAAAAGAAATTTTCTGATTTTGTTAATTATTATTAGATACAGATTAAAAAAATTACAAATTATAATTTTGACTAAGTTTGTTGTAATTTTGTTTGTTTAGAAAATATAAAGTCTTATTTGGGAGAATCTTTTTTGTTAGAATCTCATTTTCATGAAGTTTATCGGTATATTTAGTGACTGTGGTTGAATGCATATTTAAACGCTCTGAAATATAAGATCTTGTAACACCTTCTTGATTTTCTTTAAGAAAATCTATTATTTGTTTACTCTTATCTTTTGATATCAAATAAATTATCATTCTATCTTCAAATTTTACATTGACATCGAAATATGCTCCTCTCTTCTCAATTTTCTCTTTGCTAATATACTTAAATTTGATTAAAATATTCAGATGCCACTCCACTACAGGGATATTTAGATCTAAATTAGATACGATATTATAAAAATGAGCTCCAGGATTTTTTTGAATATATTCATAAATTTTTTTTCTATTAAAATTTGAGAGAATTTCATTTCTAGTAAGTTTTGACCCTTCTACTATAAAGTTTTTTTCTACAAGAGATTTTAAAATAGTTCGGATACCGTTTATATTGATATTAATACCAGATTTTGCAAATCTAGAGCTTATAAAAGGGAGAATATCATTTACACTGAAGAATCTATTCTTATCTAAATATTCATTAATTATATCTAAGACGGTTTGTTCATTGCTGGCAATTATCTCTGCCATTTTGAGGTGACTCGTTCTAGTTTTTTTATGGACTATAGGTTTCGTTTTTATCTAAGATACTATTTATAATTTCTTCCCTTTCTTTCGGAGATAATGCAAGCATTTCTTTAATGAACTTGATTTTCATATCTCCCTTTAAACCTATTGCATCAACCTTATTTAAAAAGTTTTCTGAAACAGTTGTTAGTTTTATTTTTTCTAATTGAGCTCTCTTCTTTGCAGAGATATTCTCGTCAAAAATCTGAAGTAATAAATCCTTATTAATCAGATTACTTAGAATTTCTTTTGAAAATTGATCTGAGCCTATACGTCGTCTTGATGTAATATTTACAAGTACTTCATCCCTTTCTTTTGGAGATAATGCAAGCATTTCCCGTACGAATTCTCTTTTATCATATTCATCAAAACCTAACTCATCAATTTTTCTCAGAAATTCAATATTAATAGTTGTAAGCTTTATCTTTTCTGTCTTGTATCTCTTATCAATAAGTTTATCCTTGTCAAATATGCTAAGTAATAATTTCTTATTCGAAATAGTATTCATAATTTCTTTAGCTGAAGGTCCAAGCCGGGATTGATAAATTTTCTCATCTCTTTCAAATAGTGGGGAGATGCCCCTAGTTTTTCTTTTATAGCTTTTATGATAATAATAAAATGAAGTCCCTGATATGGCAACAACAGAAGCAAGTATTGCGATAAAGGAGGTGAAGATGATAATCATTATCAAGCCTTTATAGGGGTCATATTCATTAATTTTGTAGTTAAAATTATTGAGTCTTACTGTGAAATATTCTTTTCCGTTATAATACTCTGAATAAGTACTTAATAAACCAATTGGTGTGTATCTATACTCAAATTCAATGATATCATTCATTATATTCAAACTAATGATAAATCCATTTGAAATGGAAATGATATCTGAACGAAGGAAATCAAGAGTAGACCAATTTATTTCCTTTGGTAATATAAACCTATTTAACAAGGTAAATCTAGTTAAATTTTGGGGCAAGTAATATATTTCAGGGTGTTTTCCAGAAGAAAAAGGGTTTATTGCTGAAGCAGCCTCAGAATTATTAATAATTATTAAAGAACGATTGAAATATGGGTCAAAACCACCAATAAAATCTATTTTTAAACTAAATTTGTTGGGCATTTTACTATAATTTCTTAAAGGTATTTGGGGAGCATTTTTTTTACTATAGAAAACACCGTAATTATA
>JBHLLM010000260.1:0-4732 GCA_048885575.1 Candidatus Hermodarchaeota archaeon | reverse complement strand
ATGGCAAAGGCTAAGAAGCATATAAAGATAAAAATTGGTAAAATTGGAAAAAGTGGTGCCTTAAAGGGGCGATCTAATTCTTTTCTCTTTCTTCTTAGTTTTACTGCTGCATAATTTACAAAAGCTAAAGCAAAAAAGTAAATAAAATTAGTTATTTCAGCAGTTAAAAATTTTGCACCAGCAAAAATAGTGAATAAAAGGACTAAAACTACAGTAATTACCAATCCTATTATTGGTAAGTCCGATTTTGTTTTAGTTTCTCTAACTTTTTCGGGTATAAATCGATCTCTTGCTAAGGCTGTAATTATACTTACTGCTGAACCTAATGCGGCATTTATCGCGATCATAGTTGAGATTAAGGCGGCAAAAACCATAATATAAAAACCAAATGCACCAACAATACTTTCAAATACATTGGCTAATAGTATGGGACTCTCAACTAATTCAACTGGACTTCCTCCTATATTAAATAAAACAATAAACGTAATTAATATATATATTATTATTGTAAAAAGTATAGCATAAATATTCGTTTTCGGGATATTTTTTGAAGGATTTTTAATCTCAGGATTTAAGAATGCTATATTTGAAGTGATTGAAGGAAATAATATAAATAGAAATAAAAAACCCGGAAAAATCCCTTCGATTTTAATTGGTGGAAGAAGAAAATTAGGATTTGTGGTTGGTTGGAGTAATAATCCCGAAATGATAAAAAATGCAAATAAACCTATCAATATGATGGTTAACACTAATAAAGCTTTGGTTGCGATTGTTTTTTTCCTAAAAATAATTATGCTTGTGAAAAGTATAGGTGCAATCGATATTCCTATTATTACAATATCTGAAATTGGTAAATTTAGTTTAGCAAAAACATCTTTAAAAACAAAAGCAAATATTTGGGCTGAAAAAGCGCATGTTGCGATGTTCGCTATCCATAAAAAGAAACCGATTATAAAAGCTAAGAACCCACCGATTCCCTCTTTACTAAAATTGTAAGCACCTCCTGCGACTGGAAGGCTTGTAGAAACTTCGGCAAAATTTAAACCCGTAAAAAAAATTAGTATTCCTCCTAAGAGCAGACTAAAAATCAGTCCCGATCCGGCCTCATTAATCCCAAATCCTAGCAATGCGAATATGGAACCACCTATTCCACACCCTAACCCGTATATTATCCCTTGATATAACTTCAGTGTCCTTTCTTGCAGAACTTCTTTGGGTTTTGCCTCATTCAAGATTAATCTTTCTCTATTTTAATTTAAATTTTTGAAGAGTTTAAGATTAAAAAATTAATACTCTTCTCATTTAAGATTTTTCAAGATGAAAAAGTCCACTTGCGACTGAAAAAACTCCAGCAATTATAAGGATAAGAAATAGAAAGCTCTCCATTTCACTAAAATTTAAAACTCCAGTAAAACCAAGTAGTACTACTATAATTATAAGTATTCCGACGCCAATAAGAATACCTCCGAAAAATTTTGATAATCGATATACTAACGATAGGAACTCTAATCTATGGATTCTACTCTCTTTATCTCGAATTTCTTCCTCTTGACTTTCAAGGTCTAACTTTAATTTTTGGAGGAGGGTTTTAGCGTCATTAGTACTTTGATCAATGACTTCTTTAGATTTAACCAGTTTTTCGTGTTCCTCATTCATATAATCTAGTTTTTCTGTAATAGAGGCTAATCTTTCTTCTCTTTCAGCGTATTCAAGATTAGAGGTTTCAATATCTTTTTTAAGATCTTCAAGTCTCGTTTCGTTTGCTTTGATTAAACTTTCCTGACTTGATATTTGTTCAAGTATAGATCTATTAGCATTTTTTTGTTCTTGAATTCTTGATTCGACTTCTATCAACTGCTCTTGCTTTTCTGTAAGTTGGATTTTATATTTTGCAATAAGCTCTTCGTATGTTTCTCTTTGTTTTTCCATTTCTGGAAAACCATCTTTGTAATCCTCTATGTTTTTTTCAATAATTTTGATTCGAGTCTCATTTTTCTCAATTTGCTCAGCTAATAACTTTTTTTCCTCCTCTTTAGCTTCTATTTCACTGTTAGTATGCTCTAATTCAAATTTATTTTTACCTATTGAAACTTTTAGTGTTTCGTTTTCGGCTGTTAGACTTTTTATTTTTTTTTCTATAGCTTCAGCACTTTCTTTTTGTCTTTCAAGTAAGCTCTCTTTTTCTTTTATTTCTTGATTTAACCTTGCTATGTTATTACGGAGTTCTTCTTGACTCGCAACTTTCTCTTTTACACTATCAGTTAGAACAATTAAATCTACTTGTCTCGTTTCAAATGTATTTACTAATTGTTCATTGTTTTTTAGTAATTCCTTATATTCTACCTCTAAATTTGTTTTACTCTCCTTAATTATTTCGAATCGTTCTTCTAAGTTTTGCATATCTTCATTTTTATGATTATATTTTTCTTCAAGCGTCTTTATGGTCTCTCCAATAGCAGCTAAATATTGTTCTTTATCCTTGATCTTGCCTTGAATCAACTCTAGTTTTTCTTGAGCAATTTGGATTTCTTCACTAACTCTATCATATTTTCTTTCTTTTTTATCTGGTTCTGTTTCTCCATTTTTAATTGTTCCAGAAATATCTTCAATACTATTTTCAAAAGTTCTAAGTTTCTTATCTATCAAATCTCGTGAATTTTTAGCTTTTGATAGATATTCTTTATCTACTTTTTCAATTTCTTTTTCTGACTTTTCTTCTGTTTCCGGTTCTTCCTTGATCTCGTCAGTCATATTACGATTTTTTAATTTAGGATTTTTAAATTTGCATTTAATAAAAGGAGAATTTGGAATTTATAATTTAATATTTATTAAAATACACAATATATTTTTTATTTAAGTCGACTTTATGTCGACACAAATAAATATTCATTTTCTTTATCAAAACTAACTTCTTTATAAAATATACTCTTTTTAAATATTTAAACTTTTGACATTAATTTATTTTAGAGGTGTTTCGTTTCTAGATCTAGCAATAAATTTATATAGAAGTATCTATAGAAAGATAGAAAGAATAGGTTTTTCAATGGCCTAGATTTCTGTAACTTTAACCCTAATCATTGTATCTACTACATTCTAAAATCCAAATCATGAATGTAAGAACTTTCTTGAGATATTATTTCATTCTATTCCATTCCAATTTAAATCTACTTAATAAATTTAATATTGATTACTTTAGCCTTGTTTGATTAATTTAAACCTAATATTAATAAAAAAAGTTCTAGGCCCAAATGTAACTAGAGCATAGTAATTTTCTCGGTCCCCAATTTCTAATTTCCTCTCAACAATTGGTAAGATTAATTGACGGCTTCCTTATGTGCTTGCCAACTCATGTTAATAGTGATTAAATTCAGCACGATTTTTAAGTGGTTTTACTGTATGAAGAAATTGGGAACTTTTTTTAGAGGAAATTTCAGCAAAAATATAATGCAAATCAAGATAATTTCCAAATTCACGTTCATTCATAATTAAACTCACGGTAGTATGGTAATGTTTGAGAATTAACTCTCCGTTTTTTAATTTGGATTTGCTTCCAAGTTTAAATTCAGGATTTTCTTTATCACATTCTTAATATACAGTAATTGGGTTATAGCATAGCTCCTCAATTTAACTTTATACGATATAATTAATTCATTATTATTTTTCGTTAAGATCAAAAGATAGAGTTCCTTTAAACAATTCAGGTTCCTTTCTTACAACTTTCATGACATCCTCATTAGATATTCCAAAAGATCTATGCAAATCCATTGCCTGAATTAACCCATATTTAATATTTGAGCAATGAAGTTCAATTTTTTCATCTTCTATACTAATTTTTCTATAATAAAAGCATTTCGTTCTATCGCTATTTTGAAGGTTTATAAGATTTACCAAAAGATTAGAAGGCTTAAAATCGTTAAATATAAGCCAAAATAAAGAATCTATTTGACCATAGATAAAAGCGTTTGCATAAATTGCTCCAAATATTGAACTAAAATCTGGTTGATAAAGTTTTTCCAATTTAATTACCCATCCTTCAAATCGAAGTGAATTATAAAGTATTTTAAATAAATTATTTTAATGTAAGAAACCAAATAATAATTATTAAGTTAATTCGCCTAATTGTTGATTTCTGTATTTATGATTGATCTAGAACTTGGAATATACCCTATTATTATATCTCCTAATATTGGTCAACCAATTTTACTTAACATGAGAGATTATCCAGAACATAATCAATTCCCTGTAAAGAATTTGTCCTTTAGAGCTTTAGTAATTGCTTCAAAAACTCATTCTGCTCAAAAAATTTTAGAAAACTATCATCAAAATTTATTTATTCAGCCAATAATGATTGATAGCGGTGCTTTTTTAAAAAGACGCGGAGATCTTATCGATTTACATCTCACTGAGATCGAAAAACTTGAAAAATTAGATTTTAGAGACCAAGCTGTTTTAGAGGAAGAAAATTGTATAGTTTGGGATATCAATAATTGCGTTTTCCAATTTAACGATGTTTTCGGGAAAAGAGAACATCTTTATAGGGTAAATCTTGAAATTCGCGACTTTTTAACAGTAAAAAAATTATTAAAAAACTCTAACCGTGATTTTCTACTGTTTGATATTGTTCATGATATTCCCAACTTAAGTGAGAATAAGGTAAACTATCATAGTATCGCAATATTTGATAAGGATTGGAAAGATTTTAACTTCATTCATGCTACGGACTTTCACATCG
>JBHLLM010000259.1:0-4738 GCA_048885575.1 Candidatus Hermodarchaeota archaeon | reverse complement strand
AATCATTGCTGTATATTATAATAAGACAAAAATAAATCGAAATATTCGTGAAATAGAATGAATAATAACCAAGATGATTACAAAATACTTAGAACACAATATGGTAATCTTAAAAGCCTTTATTCAAAAATACAAACAGAGAAGCGATTAATTGAGGAAGATAGGGATGAATTGAGAAAAAAGGTTAGAGATCTAGAAAAAGAAGTTGAAGAATTAAGATTACAGAAACAAAATTTTGAAAGAACCTCAGCTTTGAAAGATGAAAAACAACTCGAGGATTTTTTAAAGTATTTAGAGGGATCAGAAATCGTGAATCTGTTAACAAATATAACAAATGTTTCAAATCGAATTCGATTAGATATGTTACAAAATATCCTCCAAGTTGCAAAAGAAAATAAATGGTATTTTGATGTAAAAATATTTGAATGGGCCAACCAATTTGGGTTTAGGATTGAAGGAGATCATTTAATTTTTGAAAAAGGATCGATGTTAGAATTTATAAAGATGCTTGAACAAAAGTTTGAAGAATGGAAAACTATGGAGCACCAGAAAATATGAATGAATAAAATAAATCAATATAAAAGATCAAAAAATGAGCGCAATAAAAATAACTGACAAAGAACTTGAACGAATTTATTCAGGAAGCGAAGAAATGTCCCAGATTCAGAAAATTTTTATCAAAAAGTTTAACAAATCTACTTTTAAGGTTAAGGGATATACTGACGAATTTAAAGAGTGGTTTAAAGAGAATTGGCTCTATGTGAAAGATAAGAAGAAAATAGCTGTTGTAAAAAATCATAAACTAATAAGTAAAAATGCATTTAGACTAGATTTCAAATGGACTCCAGAATTGCGATTCCTAAAGACCTTTAATACATATTTAGTTGATAAATTAGCTAATCAAGAAGTCAAAAAAGGTAATATAATAGGAATCAAAGTGTATGAGCATGATTTTAATTTAGAAGTTATAGCTATCTTCAGTAAGGATTGTGATAATAAGCCAATTCAAGTTGACGAGACTGTACAGTTAAAAGTCAATGAAGATACCATCATCTCATTTGATGCTCCTAAGATTGACAACGAAAAACTAATGAAAAAATTTAGACAATTATTCAAAGTATCTAGTCATGTTAGATTAGACATGCTAAAAAATATACTTGACTTGCCAGTAAATCAATTTATTGATAAAATCGCAGAATGGAAGAATGAGTTTAATTTTGAAATCAAAGATGATTATATTTATTTCACAAAAGAAGATCCATCAGAACTAATAGATAAATTGGAGAAAAGTTATGCTATATGGAAAGATTCAGAAAAAAAACCCGAAAAGATTATATATAAAATCGAGAATAGGCAACTCAAGTCTACATTTAATAGTTCTAATCAACAACTCAAAGAAAGAATTCAACTAATTTTGGAAAGATTAGAAAGACCAGAAAAATCTAAAAAAGAAGTTCTTCCTGCGAGAGAATTAAATTATCAATCGATTAAAGATATACCAACTGGAGAGATATTAACGGATCCTACATTAAGAGTATTGAGAGATTATGACCTAGATGACTATTTTAAATTCTTCTCTTCTTCTGATGTTCCTAATCGATTAAGACATTATCAGGATGGGGTTTTTTTCTCTATGCTTCAAGAATATGGCTTATTCAATAAGTTAAATAACGCGTTAAATTCAAATGAGTATGTTAAATGTAAAAAAGCATTTGATATTTACCAATTGCTTCTACTAAAAGAGATTTTACCTGTAGAAATTAAAAAAATTCTTAAGAAAAATTTCAGGGACTTAGCAATTATGATTGAATTTCAAGAAAGTGCTGAAATTCCTTTCTACGGAAGTCAAATGAAAGAGGATGATAAACATTTTTGGGGAGGAATTGAAAGAATGGTGCAATTTACCTATAGAGATAATCACGTTACAGATATTTCAATTAAAAATTCAATATTCAGGCCGACCGAAGCTTTCGGTACATTTAATTATGAAATGTTGGGAAAATTAGAATCTCTAAAAGCTCTAGATATTAGTGATGACATGTTTGAATCGATTCCTCCATCATTTAAAACACTAAAAAAATTAACAAGGCTTAATATCAGAAGCCATTCTCTCAATAAGACCCCGGATTTTATTGGGCTAGATTCTCTAGAAAGTTTATCACTCAATTGTGAAAAATTACTCGAATTTCCTATTAATATTGGTGCCTTGAAGAAATTAAAACATTTTAATTTAGTATCAATTCCAATGATGGAAAGAAGCACAGAACAAATGGATCGCTATGCTCAAAAAACAACCAAAAAGGGACTAAATGGAATCCCAGAATCAATAGGCGAACTTAATAATTTAATATCCCTCTCGTTAATTTGTGATTTTACTGTTCCGCCTGCTTTCATTCAGCATTTAAAAAGCCTTAAAGTGTTAGGACTAAAATCAAACTTTATTAATGAAGTTCCTGAATGGATTGGAAACTTGACAAATCTTGAAAGAATTGATCTTTCAGAAAACCAAATTAGATTTTTGCCCGAAAGTTTTGGATCCTTGAATAAAGTTACGGAGCTAAATCTACTACATAATCAATTACAATCTCTACCCGAATCTTTTGGTAAATTAACGGCTATAAAGAAATTAAATCTATATAATAATGAAATAACTCACCTTCCTGAATCGATTGGAAAATTAAAACATCTTGAATGGATACATTTGAGAAAAAATCGACTCTTAAAGCTTCCCAAAAGTATAGGAGATATAAGTAGCCTTAAAACTTTATCATTAGGAGAGAATCAACTAATTGAACTTCCTAAATCGATAGGAAACTTAACTTCTTTGGAAAGTTTAGATCTCTTTAATAATAAATTAACTGAAATCCCATCAACGATTGGAAACTTAACCTCTTTAAAGGAATTAAACCTTAATAAAAACCAATTATCTAATCTTCCAAAAGAAATTGGTAATCTTAAATCCTTAGAAAAGTTAAACTTAAGCGACAACCTGTTGACTAGAATGGAGCTTTTTAGAGACTTAACAAGTTTAAAAGAATTGGGCTTAAGCAATAATCCATATTCAGAAATTAAAGGACTTGAAAAAATGGCTAATCTCACAAGATTGTATTTAGTCAATACCAAGATTCCAGAAAAAATTATTGATGAGTTAGGAGGGCTTAGAAAAGAGGGTTATGCCTATCATGTTGCTAAATTTGTTGAATATTGTGAACACCAAATAAATGAGGGAGATATCAAAGACTTCAGAGAAGAGGCAAAGGCTTCAATATTAGAGAACTTTTTAAAAGAAGAACTAAAAAAATACGAACTTGAAGATGATATATACTATGAATTGATCAGACCTGAACTAATATCTAAAAATTTTACCCAAATATTACATATGCCAGAATTCAAGATTGATCAATTCCTTGATATCATTAAAAAAACTCCTCTATTAACCGAAAAATATCTTGAAATATTAGAGCATAAAAAATCAGATTCTGAATATAATAGATGCGAGTTTTTAAAGAAATTAATGAAAGTTTCAACTAAATCTGATTTAAAAAGGTATATCTTTGACATTTTCAGAATACCTGAACAAATGAAAGACATACCATTAAGAGTGAGATCCTTTTGTGCAATAATAAATAAAATCAAGAGCACAGAATTGTTTGAAGTTCATTACAATTTTATTGAATCGCAATTCAAGATAACTCTTCAGATAACATTTAGGTCAAGGTATTCAATTGGTTCATTTTATAATCTGATTGAAGCGTTTAAAGATACAAAATTATTTGAAAAACAATACGAATTAATTCAAGAGAAGTTCATAGATTTTCTAATTATTGATTTTCCGAACGAATTAAGAGCACAAGCCAACTATAATTACGATGATGTTGAGTATTGGCGAGTTCGTTATATTTCAGCAATGATAAAAAATCTTAAAGGAACTCCATTATTAAAAGATCACTTTATAAAAATTGAAGCCTTAATACATAATTTTATAAAGAATGATGATCGAGTTCAAATCCTTATGGAAGAACTACACCAAAATAACTCTTAATACTAAATTCGATTTTTCTTCAGATAAAGTGCATCTATGAATTCTCTATTCTTTTTAAAAAGAGCAGCTATTTTAATGTATAAAACTAATCTTTTTATATTATTAAAACTCAGTTTTACCTATGATTTCAATTAAATCAACTCTTCAATCAAACCATAATTGGAAAATAACAGTGTTATATGTCGCAATTTCATATTCTATTACTTGGAGTATCCTCTTCCCTCTAAGTTTGGTCTTTAATGAATTAAATATAATTGATCGAGAAATTTGGCACTCTCTCGGCTCAATAGGGCCTTCTATAGGAGGAATTATTTCTCTTTACCTATTAATGAAAAAAGAGGGATTAAAAACATTAAAAGCAAGATTAAGCATATTTCCTGGGATGAGATTAATGATTATTGCGTTCGCTCCCTTAATTATTCTACTAATTACATTACTCATTGAACACTTATTCGGCTTATTTAATCTTTCCGTATTTCTACAACAAAATTCTATAACCAATTCATTATCGTTTATAGTATTTATTTTACCGAGTCTATGCTACGGATTTTTTGAAGAAATCGGTTGGCGAGGATTCCTTTTACCCCATTTACAAGGAAAATATAGTGCGTTGAAATCGACTCTAATTTTAACTGTAATTTGGTGGTTTTGGCATTTTCCCGCGTTTTTCTATCGATTTGATTTCATTTTCGCTTT
>JBHLLM010000258.1:0-4739 GCA_048885575.1 Candidatus Hermodarchaeota archaeon | reverse complement strand
TTAAAACTTTCAAAGTTCCACGCATAAGTATTTATATAGGATCTTGATATCTTACCATAGGAAGTAAATTTCAATAGATCTGCTTCAGAAAAAATTAAAGTGATCCATACGAATTTTTGCTCTCAATGTGGAACTAAGCTCTTATCTTCGTGGAATTTTTGCCTGAATTGTGGGAACAGTCTTAAATCAGAGCGAGTACATCAAAAGCAAATCCAAGCTCAACCTCCTGCTCAAATCTATTATCAAAAAAGACTCTCTTCTCAGCCTATTGATTATCGTCCGAGAAATAATAACACAAATGGAATAATTGCTCTAATTTTCGGACTATTGGGATTATTTAATGTAATACCGATAGTAGGGCCAATCTTAGGCATAGTTTTTGGTGCCATAGGAAGAAAAAAAGATGATGATGGAAGATTGGCTTTAGCAGGGTTTATTATTGGAATTATTGGACTTGTAGCATGGTTAGCGTTCTACTTATTCTTTTTTATTTCAATATTCAGGGCATTTTATTTCAATCCATATATGGATTAAGTTCTCATTTTCTTTCCTAAAAATTCACATCCTATTTTCACTTCTATTACTAAATTTGTCGAGAGTTTTGGTTTATTTTTCACCGATTTATTTCTATATTTAAAATAATCATGGTTTTGATTAGTATGATTTCAAAAGTTATCGAAAAAAAATCTCAATCTTTAGAGGAAAATATAATTGATGAGGACTCCATTAATTTTTCAGATTTTATTATTCCATTTTCAAAATTTTTTCACAGAATCGAGCTCTTGGATATATATTCAGGAGAAGAAATTATAACATTTGAAGAAAGAGATTCAGAATTCAAAAAAATCTTAAAAACCGAATTTTTATAATTGCTCCCAAATGGCAATAACTTTCACTTCAAGATTTAAATTTATATTTTATAAATATTATCGCAATAAAGCTTAATTCCAATTGATTAAAGCTTCAATCTCCTTACTTCAGTTCGTGGTGACATATAAATTTCTTAATTTTTAATTGATTGTAATAAAATTGAAATCAAAATAAAGGTGTAAATAAATGTCTGATATAGAAGAAAAGGAAAAATTTTCTGATATAGAGCCTGAAAAAGACAAACCTTCGAAATTAATTGCTACTCCGCAAATGTGTGCTGTGGAAAGCGAAGATGGCACTGGATTTGATATAGAAGTGTATTTACCAGGTGTTGATAAGGATACAATTAAATTAAAAATGGATAGCGAGTATATCTATATTACCGGAGAGACGGAAACCGTTAAATATTCTGGATTTTATAGTTTATGCTGTCCTGTTGAACCAGAAAAAGCTAAGACTTCCTATAAAGAAGGTTTGTTAAAAATTAATGTGCCCTATCAAGAGATTAAAATGCACACTATAGATGTAAAAATTGAATAATTTTTTTTTACTTTTTTTTTAACCTATTATTATATTTATTGAAATATTAAGAAAATTGGGTGATGAAAATAACTAAAGAAAAGGAAATGAAAGATTGCCTTGACGAAATAGAAATAAAAAAAGTAATCACTCATAAAACAAATAAACTCCTAAAGGATATCGAATACGATACGGAAGATATCAAAAAAGAAATATGCGAAAACTTAGATGATAAATCAAATTCGGATGAGATTTAGTCCATTCCATAAGATTTAGTTTCTATAAGTTCCCTTTTTATCCATTTAACATTTTCTATTGTACCATTTTTAACTATTGGGAGAATTCCTGACACATTGTAAGTTAATTCAGTTCCGAATTCAGTGAGTCCATCCGCTTTACCTCTAAAGGAAATTTCTATACTCTGTTGAGTTTCATTAATTGATTGTATATTAAGTGATCCTATATTTTCAGTCTTTCAATTATTTCAGATGATGATATTCTTACTATTTTTTAGCGATCTGTATTATTTCTGTCGGTATGTGTTCAAAGCAAGATAAACTATAATTAATATTTAGATCATTCCAAACTAGTTTGTTGTTTAGCTCTTATTAGTGAATATATTCCATAAAATAACATTAATAGTAATAAAAGGAAACCTGGTATTATATTTACCAGGAATGAGAAAGATAAAAGATCTAAACCATAAGGGACGCCAAAAATTAGCATTATAAAAATAGTATACACTAAAGAACTCAAGGACAAAATTAATAGAGCAAATCCGATAGTTCTTTCTCTCTTTTCATTCACAATATTTTTGTCTATGTAAGATATCTTAAGCTCCCTATTTCCTATAATTGCAGAGATTGCGCTTAATAAAAAAGCCCAAGACGACAACCTTAATACTATATATCCAGTAAATTCATGATACAAATACGAGACTAATTGTATAATTGCAAATATGTAAATTAGATTTTTCTCGTATCGTTTACCAAGTTTTACTTTGTGTAACTGAACGAAAACTACACTTAATAGAAGAAAAGCACTAGTTAATAAGAAAATTCCTTGAATATTCAAACTAATAAAGAATCTTGGTTCTCCTGGCGGATTGCGTGGTATGAGGATATAAAACCCATAAACCCAATGAATCATGTCCCCAATATCAAATCCTATAGCTTGACTTAAGTGAGTAGGGAATAGTAATCCGATTAAAGAAAATCCAAACATTGCGTAGAAGAATAATTTAAACTTCATGGATGTATTTCCCTCATTTCTCCTGAAAAATTAAAATCTCTAATAATCTGATGTTTTTTGTCAACTTATAAATATTTCTTGTTTAGATATTAAAAAATTTAAGGTATTTTTGAAAAAATTGTTTAAAATCTTCGCATTTTGTCGGTATGAGCTTTTTTATGGCTAAAAAAATTTTAATTCAAAACAATAAGTTTATAAGCAAAAAGCGCATCATCTAAAATCTTTTCACTAAATCCTTGATTCACTGAACAAGAGTTGCATAAAATTTTATAAAAGTAAATTATTTAAAGGTGGTTTCGCTATTCTATATTAAACAGTTCAATGGGAATAATATCCCATAAAAAAAATAAAATTAAAAAAAATATGGATGTGAATTATAGATGTTAGAAGAATTAGAAAAAAGCCCTGAAGCTGCAGCAATCGCAGTAAACGAAGTTTTTAAAACGTACGAGCTAATGTGTTTGGATAAATTAAAGGAATTAGGAAGATCAACAGCTCGAGATTGGTCTTTCGCAATGGGGTATACACATCGTAGTTCACTTGCGAAAATTATAAAAAGAATCGAAAAAAGATACCCTGAGAAGCTCAAAGTCTACGATAATAGATTTCCTCGGCTCTATGAAGCATTATAGCGCGTGAAATTACAATACATACTCGGATTCTTTACTATTCATTCATTCTCCCTTCAATTCTACACATTATCAATATTTTTTTAAAAGATATATCAATGCGAGTGGTTAAAAAATGATAATAAGATGTCCGGAATGTGGTTTAGAATATTCATATGGTAGAAACATTTGTCATGTGTGTGAAAGAAATACGATATTATTCGGTGCAATTTTTAAAGGACCGAGACAAACTTATCAATGGAATTGCGAAGACCGATTTAACAGTGAAGATATCTTATTGAAGAAGAGAGATTCGCATGTGGAGTTCTTAAGAATTACACCCAAAGAAAACAATGTTAAAATAGAAGAAATTACACACTAAATGAAGAAAATGAACAGAATAGCGGACTGTAGCTTTCTAATCTTTGCCATCGGGATTAGAAGCAGGAAGACACGAAGACTACCAAAAGCTCTTGCCATGGGTGCCCACTATGCTAAGAACATAACCATGGCAAGAGCTAATATTCCAATTTTTTAGAAATGAAAAAATAAAAAAGTGAAAAGAACATTCAGCAGGAGGTTGTATTATTTCCAGGATGTGTAATTACGCATCGGCTTCCATTTATTGAAGTCTCAATAAGGAATGTTCTGGATCACCTCGAAATCCTATATAAAGAAAACTCAAAATTTTCTTGTTGTCCAGAACCAAATGGTATAAAAAATTCGAATAAATTATTGTATTCAATAACTGCCGCTCGTAATCTTGCCCTTGCTGAAAAAGAAGATCATATTTTACTTACCCCGTGTAATGGATGTTTTACAACTCTTAAAAAGGTGAAAGGGGAAATTGAAGATAATCACCACTTCATGAGGGAGATAAATCGATATTTAGATAAGATTGATTTAACAGTCCAAGGAAATACTGACATCTTCCACATAGTCGAATTCTTTTCGAAATTCAGGAGAGAAGCGATTAGGGATAACCTCAAACATCCTCTAATAGGATTAAGGATTGCTGTACATTATGGATGCCATTTTCTTAGACCTAGCAATAGCGTCCAAATAGACGATCCTTTAAAACCGACTATATTTGATGAATTAATTACGGATTTAGGGGCCGAAAGTATTGATTATGCGCTTAAAATGGAATGTTGTGGGGGGAGTCTTGAAAGAGCTGGGAAATTGAATTTATCCCTTGAGATACTTCACGCTAAATTAGAAAGCATGAAAGAGCAGGAAGTCGATTGTATTGTTGTAAGCTGTCCTCAATGTTTTATTCAATTTGATCACCTTCAGCAAGAATTGAAAAAAAAAGATTATCAATTCGATATTCCAGTTTTGTATTACTCAGAATTATTGTGTTTGGCTCTAGGGATCGATATTCGAGATCTAATTGAAAAATTCCATAGAACCAAGGTTGAATCGCTGTTTGAGAAGATTAGAATGATCCAAGAGAAGAATCGCGAAATTAAAGAGAATTTCGATTTAAAT
>JBHLLM010000257.1:0-4743 GCA_048885575.1 Candidatus Hermodarchaeota archaeon | reverse complement strand
ATAATATTATAATATGATGTTTTCGTATTTAAGAATGATCATTCTCCAACATTTCTTTTTTTGAAAAGAAGATATTTGTAAAAATCCGATCATGTGATGCTCTTTTCAACACATGAATCTTTAGAATTGATCATTCATAGTTCAAAAGAGTAATTTTGTGGGAATCCAATAATAAAGATTGCGGTAATCGATCATTATTATTTTTATAATCGATCGTTAAAATTTTATCTTAAAAATTTTACCATTTTGGAACGATTTTGATCACCTTTGATCATCAAACCTATTTTTTTTTAAGTTTTCAAAAAAAATGAGATTTAGAAATTATTAAGAATAAAAGAAATAAACAAAGAGGGAAATTACTTGCCCGAAACAGAACTTAATATATACTATTTTGATAATCTATAACAATTATTAGGATTTGCTTATTGAAATTTACTAAAAAATTTATTAAATCTCTATTATTTTACTAAATATCTAGTAAATCGATAATAAAACTTTTAGACATGCCGTTAATAAATTTTGAATTTCGAAATGAAGTATTAAAACATAATGCATCTTTAAGTTATTGTTATCAGTGTAGTACTTGTAGTGGAGGATGTCCCGTAGCTTTAATAACTGGAGGCAGGTATAATCCAAGAAAAATTATTGAAGAAGCAATTTTAGGGTTACAAGATAAATTGGTAGAAAAGCAAGAACCTAATCCTTGGCTTTGCTCAACCTGTCAAACATGTGTTGAATTATGTCCTCAAAAAGTTGAGCTAACAGAGATTTTTACATTGATAAAAAATGAGTGTTTTAATACTGGAAAAGTTCCTGAAGCATTTATCGAGCAAGGGCGAGCTATATTAGAAAATGGAGTGGCAATTCCTTATTCTAAAGCAATTATATCGAGGAGAGTAAAA
Organism: Candidatus Hermodarchaeota archaeon; assembly: GCA_048885575.1. GTDB lineage: Archaea > Asgardarchaeota > Lokiarchaeia > Sigyniarchaeales > SOKP01 > SOKP01. The sequence goes on along the minus strand of JBHLLM010000257.1, from coordinate 3,841 downwards.
TTAGGACTTCCTTCAATAAAAACAGCATCTCCCGATGAGATACAGAAGATATTAAAAATCACTAATTTTGAAGATCATATTCATAAGGAGGGTGTTTAAAAATATGGCTTTTGATTTATTTTTAGGATGCGTTATTCCTGCAAGGTTACCGTTTTTAGAGGCATCATCGAGAAAAGTTTTTGAAAAACTTGGTATTAAATTAAAAGATGTTGAAGGATTTAGCTGTTGTCCTGATCCTACGGGTATCGAACTTATAGATCATAAAACTTGGTTAGCTTTAGGGGCGAGAAATTTAAGTTTATCCAATAATAATGGAGGAATTATTTCATTTTGTTCTGGTTGTGTTGAGACATTAAAAGGAGTTAATTACAATATTAAAAAAGATTCAAAGGTAAAAGATGAGGTAAATGAAATCTTAAAAAATGTTGGGAAAAAATACGACGGAACAACAACAGTAAAACATTTTGCCGAAGTCCTTTACGAAAATATTGATAAAGTGAGAGAGAATGTGGTACATCCTTTAAATGGATTTAAAGTAGCAGTTCATTATGGATGTCATTATTTAAGGCCTTCTGAGATTATTAATTGGGATGATCCATTTGACCCAATCACTATTGATGAGATAGTTAGAGCACTAGGAGCAGATTCTTTAGAATACGGATTAAAAATGGAATGTTGTGGAAATCCTCTTGATAAATCAGATAAAGAAATTTCTCTTAAAATGATAGATAATAAATTTAAATCAATTCAAGACTCTGGTGCTAATTGCGTTACTTTAGTTTGTCCAGCATGCTTTCAACAGTTTGATTTTAATCAAAGAGAATTAAGTAAAGATAAAGAAATTGATTACAATTTTCCTATTTTTTATCTCTCAGAACTAGTAGCTCTTGCTTTTGGATTTAAACCTGAAGAATTAGGAATGAATTTTCATAGAGTCAGAAGTTCAACCTTATTAGAAGGATTTTAATAGATCAATCAAAATTGAGATATAATTTTTAAACTTAAAATAAAGATTTGGTAGAAAAATGGGATTAGCAGAAGTAAAAACTTTCAAGAATTTGGAAGATGATGTAATCTCGGTAAATAGATGTTGTGCATGTGGTGCTTGTATAGCTTATTGTGAAAATCAAGCATTTAATGTTATTGAGATGGATAATTATACCCCTAAGTTTAAAACTGATAAGAGTGTTGAGAATTGTAAAGAATGTGGCTATTGTTATTATATTTGTCCGCAAACGGAGCCTTTATTCGATAAATTAAAAGAAGCACATCGTGTTAAAGATGAACTTGGGAATATTATTGATATTTTTGCGGCCAGGACGACAGACGCAAAAATTAAAGAAATTGGTCAAGATGGGGGTATCGTTTCGACTATATTAACATATTTATTTGATACTAATAATATTGATGCAGCAGTAGTATCTGAATATGATGCGGATTATAAACCAATACCGAAAATCATTTATAGAAAAGAAGAATTAACAAAATCAGCAGGAACTAGATATTCTATATCACCAAATATATTACCGTTAAAAGATTTAACTCAAGTTGCAGAAGAAATAATTTCCCATAAGAAAAGAATATATGATAGTGATCAAATACATTTAGCATTCGTTGGAACACCTTGTCAATGTAGAGCAATTAGTAAAATGAAGCTCTTAAATATTAAACCGGCACATGTTATAAGTGTTGTAATTAGCCTATTCTGTTTTGAAAATTTTGATTATGATAAATTGATGAATACTCTAAAGGCTAAAACACAAATTAATCCTTCAAATATTAAAAAAACTAACATTAAGAAGAATTTTTTTGTCACTTCCAAAGATAACTCGATAAAAGAAGTAAATATTAAAGATCTTGACGATGCAGTTAGAAATCATTGTCATGAATGTGATGAATTTGTAGGTAGATTTTCAGATCTTAGTGTTGGAGCATCTGGAGCTCCAACTGGTTATTCAATGATCCTTACTCGAACTGAAAAGGGACACAGTCTAATAGATTCGTTGCTTGCGACAGGATATATTGAAAGAAATATAATTCCGGCTGATCAGATATCAGAATGGAAACCTAAAAAGATTAATTGGTTAAAGAAAATGACTTCTCTAAAAGTGAAGAAATAAATAAAATGGTGTTTTGAATGGTAGAAAATTCTAAAAGTGTTATAATTATTGGTGCAGGTATAGCTGGTATTCAGGCAGCTTTAGATTTGGGAGATATGGGAATAAAAGTCCATTTAATAGAAAAAAGTCCCGTTATTGGAGGAAAAATGGCACAATTAGATAAAACATTTCCCACTTTAGACTGTTCAATTTGCATTTTGGCACCAAAACTATCAGAATGCTATAGGCATCCAAATATTAATTTATATACTCTTTCAGAAGTTCAAAAAATTGATGGTTCAATTGGGAACTTCAAAGTAGAAATCCTTAAACATGCTCGTTATGTAAAGGAGGATGCTTGTACAAATTGTGGGGACTGTGCTAATATCTGCCCAGTTCGAGGTGTTCCAAATTATTTTGACGCTAACTTGAAAAATATGGCTGCGGTATATATCCCTTTCCCTTCAGCGGTTCCTCCGGTTCATATTGTTGATAAGAATTCATGTGTATACCTAAATTATGGGATTTGTGGATTATGTGCTACGAATTGTGGCGCGAAAGCAATCGATTTTACTCAAAAAGATGAAATTCTGGAAATAGAAAATGTTGGTTGTATAATCGCTGCACCCGGTTACGGGTTAATGGAAGATGTTAATCCACTTACAAAATATGGGTATAAAGAATATAGAAATGTAGTAACCTCTTTAGAATTCGAACGATTAATTTGTGCTTCTGGACCACTCGAAGGGCATTTAAGAAGGTTGTCTGATGGTGTAGATCCAAAAAAAATAGCTTTTCTTCAATGCATAGGTTCACGTTCAGATAGAGATCAAAAATATTGTTCTTCAATATGTTGTATGTATTGTACAAAAGCAGCAATGATAGCTTATGAACATAATAATGATTTAGAATCATATGTTTTTTACATAGATATGAGAGCTGGGGGAAAAGGATTTCAAACTTTCCTCCGGAGAGGAGCAGATGAATATAACATAAAATATATTAAAAGTAAAATATCTCATATTGATGTTGATAAGGATGAAAGTCCTGTTATTACTTATGAAGATTATGATACATCTGAAATTAAACAATTGAAGGTAGATCTAGCTGTTTTAGCAACTTGTATAATCCCACCACAAGGGATTGAAAAATTAGCAGATGTATTAGGAATTGAATTAAACGATTATAATTTTATAAAAACACATCCATTTTTACCAGTTGAGACGAGTATGGAAGGAATTTTTACATGTGGTTGTGCTCGTGAACCAATGGATATCCCTCGCTCTGTAGCTGAGGCTAGTGGGGCAGCAGCAAGAGCCGCGGAAGTAATCAAAGGAGGATTAAGCCAAAATGTCTGAAAAGAAAGAAAAAACTCCTCGAATAGGGGTTTTTGTTTGCTCTTGTGGGAGCAATATAGGTGGGTTAATAGATGTTAAAGAAGTAGCAGAATATGCTAAAACATTACCCAATGTTGTATTCACTGAAGATAATTTATACACTTGTTCGGAAACAGGCTTAGCTCAGATTAAGAATGGGATTAAAGAATATAACTTAAATCGTGTAGTAGTGGCATCTTGCACACCAAGGACTCACGAGCCTCTTTTTCGCGATTGTATCAAAGATGAGGGCTTAAATGAATATCTTTTTCAATTTGTTAATATTCGTGATCAATGTACGTGGGTTCATATGAAATACCCTAAAGAAGCTCTTGAAAAAGCAAAAGAAGTTATTAGAATGGGTGT
>JBHLLM010000256.1:0-4752 GCA_048885575.1 Candidatus Hermodarchaeota archaeon | reverse complement strand
TTTAAGAGATAAACTGTTCTGTTTCTTTCCTTTCCAAATTAATATTCTAGAAAATACTAAATTAATGATAAATGATATTATTAGGATAAGGAATCCTAAATCGGGATGGATTATTCCAAAGGAAGATGTTATAATAGTTTGAATTGCGACAAATATAAGAGTACAATATATATTAATTAAAATTACACCTTGGATTAATCCTCCTAAAGAATCAATTTTGGAATGTCCATACATATGTTCGAAATCTGGGGGTTTTTGACTGATGTAAATAGAATAAACTGTAAGAGAAACAAAAAATATATCTGTAAGGGTGTCAATGGTCTCAGATAAGAAGCTTAGACTTCCAGTAATTAATACTCCTAATGTCTTTAGGAATGATTGAATAAGGATTATAAAAAATGCTATAATTCCATACTTTATTTTAATATCCATTAAGTTCGCATAACATCTTCATTATTTAATAAACAAGTTAAAGCATTAATGAGAATTAAATATTTGGAGAAAAAAATAATTAAAATAAAAATTATTTTAATTTTTAAAGGTCCCTAGGAATGTTAATTTCAAGATCTGTTGTTGGATAGGAAGCACAAGGATGAAAGTAGTTATATTTTTTATCCGCACTCTTTCTCCAATCAGATACTGGATTTATATATACCTTGCCATCTAACAAGAGAGATCTGCAAAAGCCGCACTCACCAGATCGGCATTTCGAGGGTGGATTTAAATTTGCTCTCTCTAAAGCTACTAGAACGGATTCCGTTGCTATTGCTGGTATTTCCTTTGATAAATCACCAATGTGAATTTTAATCTTAAAAACTTTTTCAGCAACTTCTTTAGGGAAACCTGGATGAGTCAGTATGTCCTTTACTTCACCAAAAGCTTCTCTACGGATTCGTTTAACAGGCAAATTAAACTTTTTGAGCTCTTCTTCAACGAAATTATACATAATTTGTGGTCCACATATGAAAAAAGTACTTGAATAGACATCACAGTATTTTTCAATTATTTCTTTGGTTATGAAGCCCTTCTCGCACCCTTCTATTGAAATAGCATCGCAACTTAAGACATGAACGACCTTAATCTTCGTGGGATTGTTCTTTTCCATTTCTTTGAACTCCTCATAGAAAATTATGTCATCTTCTTCAGAACTACCGTATAACAGCGTTAATTTAGCATTAATAGTTCCATCAATAATCGCTTTAGCCATCGATCTGAATGGAGTGATTCCGGAACCTCCCGCGATTCCCACTATTTTGTTCAAATCTCTTAATCTTTCAAAATAAAAGAATCCTTCTGGTCCAGAACTCTCAACTTTTGTACCCACCTTCCAGTTATCCCAGATGTGTTGAGTTAAAAAGCCATTATCTTCTTTTCGAATAGTTAACTCGTAAAATCCTTTTAATGCATCCTTAGGTGGAGATGCTATAGAATAAGGGCGAGTTATTCGTACTCCCTCTAAATCTACTTTTAAACTAATATACTGACCCGGTCTAAAGTACGCCAATTCCTTGGTTGCAGAGTTTGGGTTTGGAACAAGTTTGAATGTCTTCGTGGATTTAGTTTCTTCTTTAATCTCATCAATAATTAAAAACTGTCTTTCAGGGTGTAATTTTCGCATTAGATCCATAATTGGATCTTCTCTTATTGGTTCACTTGAAGCTCTTTCTATTCTTTTTTTTCTTGTAGGAAGAAGTTTAGTAAATGCGAATAAATCTTTTGTGTTGGATTTTACTGTCACATTAAGCCTTTCTTCGTTTTCTTTACTCATGTCTTCTCACGCTCCTTCAATATTTTTTGTAATGTTATACCCGCTGACAGCTTACCGTCATTTATCGCACTACTATATCCATGCAATCGTCTACCAAAACCCCCTGCAAATTCTAATCCTTCAATATAAACATCTTTGCCCATTACCATCATTCTTGGTATTACAGAATCCCAAGATTCAGGTTCATACCCATAAAATATCCCATTATACAAATGTGCATACCTTGCAAAGGTTGCAGGTGTCGCGATTTCTATTTCTTCAATGTGATCACGAAGTGATGTTCCAGTAGCGTCTTCAAACTTTTTGAGTAAATCTTCAGCTATTTTATTTTTAATTTCAAAATAATCTTCAGGCTTTACATCTTTCCAAGCCTCAGGTCGGAACAATGTCGTTATGTCAAGTATACAGGTTCCTGGGGGTGAACAATCTGGAATTCCATTATTAAGAACAAGACAAGCCATACCGTCGGGAGCTTGAAGTTTGGTCCAAGACTCATAGATTCCTTCAGTATCCATATTTTTCATAATAAATAAACCATAACCATGCAGTCCTAATTCCTCTGCTGTCGCGTCTAAGCCCACATAAACAACAAAACCCGTTAATCCATGGATTCGAGCATTAACCTCCTTATAAGCGATTTCTGGGACTTCAGACTTCGGATATATCAAGTTATTATATGTTAGCGTAGGACTAGCATTAGATATAACATGATTCGTTTTTATTTCATCACCTCTGTTGGTTTTAACGCCAATCACTTTACCATCTTCAACTAGGATTTTGTTGACTTTCGTATTATATTCAATTCTTCCCCCAAATTCTCGTATTTTACTATCAAGAGCGCTAGTAAATCCATGTGAACGATCTGTGGGAATGTATCCCCCTTTCTCTGCATATGATAAGACCATAGTAGCAAATGCTGTGAAATTTATTCGTGAAGCAGGTAGCCCTATATAAGCCCAGTATCCATTTAAAATGTGTTGTGCCTTTTCTGGTATGTTTAATGCATTATACACTTCTGTTGCTGAATATGCGGCAGTTTTAAGAAAATTTGGAAACTCTTTAATTAATACTCCTTGGTCAGGATTCCCTCTGGTTTTTCCAAAATAACCAAAAGCATCATCAACCTCTTTTGCTAATTTGAAAAAATTCTCTACAGATTGTCTACTTCCTGGAACTTCTCTTTCAATAGCATCGATGAAGTTTTCTACACCAAAGGGTATTGAGACATCCATTTCCTCTCCAGGATCTGTGGAAATAAGTCTAAAAGCTTCTGGAATTTGAACAAATTTTGTATCTAGCTTTAGTCTGTCTTCAAACAATCTTCTAACGCTTCCCTTATTCGATGGAGGACCGTAACCTTCTAACGCATGAAGTGATGTTTCAAATTCGAACCTACCACGAACAAAACTACTAGCAACTCCACCAGGTAGATTGTGTTGTTCTAAACATAGAACCTTAAGGCCATTCATTGCCAAATATACCGTTGCAGACAATCCACCATTACCTGCTCCAATAACAACTACATCGTATGAGTCTTCAATTCTTTGCTCTTTCCTCTCACTCATTATTTCAATCACTTTTATTTTATTTTTTTATAATTTTATTACATCATAATTCTTGTTTTGATTTTTAACTTTTTATAATTTATTTGATTTTACCTTGAACACATAAACCGGAGATTCTCGCAAATTACCAGGAATCTTGATAAATAGATCTTCCTGATTTTGTTCCCAAATTAAGGGATCGTCGTAATTGAGCAACATTATAGTTGAATCTTTAGGAATTTTTAACGATAATATCTTTAAACTTCTTGCTTTTGGCGTTTTTAAGAGATGTATGTACAAAATTCCATTCTTATGGGTAAATCTAACTTCTATATTATCTGAAGTCTTACCCTCAGCTCGTTCCCAGGGTCGAGTACCATAAATTCCCTCCCCATTAATTTTTAACCACTGACCAATCCCAAGTAATGCTTGTTTTTGAAGTTCAGGTATTGTCCCATCGAGCATAGGTCCCACATTTAATAGAAGGTTTCCATTTTTACTTACAATATCTACAAGCATCTTAATTAGGTCATTGGACTTTAAGTAATCTCTTTCATTTTCCATCTTATTACACCCATAAGAATTCCCAATACCGCGATTTGACTCCCATTTCTTCTTTTTAATAATGTTATAGCTTTTATATTCAGGTGTAGTATAATCATAAAAAAAAGCTCTGCGCATTTTATGCACTTTACCATCCTTATGGAATATTTTATCCCATCGGTCGTTAATCACACCTTCTGGAAACTTATTATAATAGTATGCAAAAAGTTCGAAAAGATCAAAAAGCGGAGGTGACCCAATATCGCTCCACAATATATGAGGTTCGTACTCATCAATCAATTCGTACCAATGATTTTTTACATATTCTGTATATTCAGGAGTAGTAATACCGTTAGTCATGTCATTCACGCGGGAATCGATCGGATTTGGGTTGAAAGACCAATCTAGTGAGGTAGAATAGTAAAATCCCATCTTAATTCCCTCCCTTTTTACAGAACTCGTGAGTTCGCTGACAATATTTCTACTCGCAATATAATTTTCTTTCAGTGGATTTGGGAATTTACTTGGCCATAAAAGAAATCCATCATGATGTTTTGTTACTAACACTACATACTTTGCTCCTGCACTTTTGAACAATTTAGCCCATTCTTCTGGTTTCCACTTATCTAATTCTTTATTGAATATTGGTACAAACTCATCATAAGAAAAGTCTTTTCCGTATTCTTTGAAATGATATTCCTGTGTGGGACTACCAGAAATCCTAAGCGAATTAAGATACCACTCAGCATATGGATTGTTTTTAAAATAATATTCCTCATCAACTTGAGTTGATTCGGAGTAACTTAGCCCTTTGGCAGCGAATGCTGGTACAGCATATAATCCCCAATGAATAAAAATGCCAAATTTTGCATTGTGAAACCAGTCTGGTACTTTATG
>JBHLLM010000255.1:0-4759 GCA_048885575.1 Candidatus Hermodarchaeota archaeon | reverse complement strand
AACTGAGAAAGATGGTGATTTTAAATATATTAGAGACGAATTCCGCCTTAGCGATCTTGCGTTTCAATCATCCAAGTTATTTCTTTATAATAAGAATTCTGAAATACTTATCACGGAATTTGAAATTTTGGATGCAATCTTAAGTTGCTTTAACAAAAAATCCAATGATATAATTTTTGAGAATTTATGGGAAAAATTGTTACCTATCCAGGCTCATGATTGCTATGTGGTCCCCCACATTCGATCAGGATATTATTTGCAGACTCAATTAAATAATGAAGAGCTTCAGAAGATCGAACTAACTAAAAATCCAAATTCCATATCTGAGTTAAGTATTCAAATACACAAAGAAATACAAGAAAAGTGCATCAACCAAATTAATGCTTTATTTTTAGAATTAGTCACAGAAATTCTTAAAGATCAAGTAAATATGGATGAAAAACCTAATACTATAATTATTTTTAATCCAACTCCTTATTCAAGACGAGATATTGTTTCTATTCAAATGAACCAAGAAAAAGATGTTCGAAAAATCATTGCGGAAATACCAGGATTTGGATATAAAGTCTATCCTATCAGTGAAGATCATAACCAAACACCAAAAGTAAAATCAAATTTTCTTTTTCACATAAAAATATCAGACGATTTGATGAAAATTGAAGTCAAATATAAGAATAGGTTTGTATATGAATTGTCTTTTCTTCTTGTAATCCCATATGAATTAGAACTGATAAATAATTATAGTACCAATGTTGAAGATATCTATGTTATTAAAGGACATGCTAATAATCAGAGTTTTACGGTTAAGATCTTTCAATTCAGCGGAATTAATAGACTTGAATTTGTTCTTAAAACTAACTCTAAGAACCATGTTATTCTAACACCGAAGGTCAACATCCAAAAGCCTCTAATTAATTATCCTTTTGGAATCGAAGAAACAAGGAGAAGTCAAATCCAAACATTGGATTTTATATGGTTAGAGGGACGTAATGAACAAATTATCTATATTCAAAAAAATAGTCAGAGGTTTGAGATCAACCAAGAAAATTTCGAACTTAAAAATATTCTTTTTAATGGGGGAAGATATGAATTCGCCATAGTAATTACTGATAAGAAGGATTCTCTTTCAGTTTTAGAATATGTTTATTCGTATTATTATAAATTATTAGGACTTGCTATTGATACTAAGAGAGAAATTTATGAGGAAAAAAAATGCTTCCTTTCCATAAATCCCCCACTCCCAATAGTATCCTTATGGAGATGGAAAGAAGGAATATATCTTAGGACATTTAATCCAACTAATGAAGAAATTGAGGTTAATTTTGATGGAATTTTAGTTGGAAAACAGTTAAAAGAAGTGGATCTTCTTCTTAATGAAATAGCTTCTATTAATTCTAATAAAACAAAAATAGCGCCTTGGAAAATTAAAACTTTTAAACTAAAATGAAAATTTCGAGATGAATTTATTACCATGACTGAGTTGAATAATGATACGATAAATTTAATAAAAAGTAGAAGAACAATTAGAGCTTATAGCTCTAAACCTCTAACTCAAGTAGAAATAGACACAATCATCCTCGGGGCAATGAGGGCACCTACAGCGGGAAATATGATGATGTACTCGATTATTCAGGTGAGTGATCAAAATTTAAAAGATAAATTAGTCAAAACTTGCGATAACCAACCATTGATAGCTAAAGCTCCGTTGGTCCTATTGTTTGTAGCTGATATGCAAAGGTGGTGGGATTTTTTTGCAATAAGTAAGGTTAATGAAAAATGCAGTGAGTTAGGAAAAGAATTTCAAACACCTCAAGAATCTGATTTATTCCTTGCTTGTTGCGATGCGTTAATTGCAGCTCAAAATTCGGTAATCACTGCTGAAGCATTAGGTATTGGTTCGTGTTATATCGGAGATATCATGGAAAATTATGAAGTTCATCGAGAGATGTTTAATCTCCCTCGATGGGTATTTCCAATAATTTTATTATGTTATGGATACCCAAAAGGAGACAAAAACAAAATTCCACTTACAACACGCTTTCCTAAAGAACACATCGTATTTAAAAACCAATATTCACGATTATCAGCAAATAATTTCACAGATATGCTTAAAAAAGATCCGAGAACGATTGTTTATAAAGAAGCTGAAAATCTGGGCCAAGAATTTTATTTTGGTAAGTTAGGATCCGATTTCACAAAAGAAATGCGCCGTTCAGTTAAAGTAGCACTTAAAGAATGGCTTAGAGTGGAATAGCGGTGAAAAAAATTAAAAAAAATAGAATGGATTAGTTATTAAAATAATTAAAATATTTATAGTCCTAATTCTGCAATTTTCTCTTTATTTGCCTTGACTTTGTCTGGAGTAATAGTATAAAATCGCCAGAGAATTAAGGTAGCAATCAACATGAGGATTGCGGGTACCAGAGCAAAATGAATTTGTATTCCAAGTTTTGCTAAGTCAGATTGTGGTGGAAGTGGATCACCAGGATTTCCAGAACCGGGATTGAAATTTGTTAAAGTATGAACTATTGAAAAAGTTAAAGCTTGAATCACTAACGCAGCTCTGCTAACGAATGTTTGAAATCCTTGGTAAGTACCCTCCATTCTTCGCCCTCTCATTACTATGGATTCATCTATGGTAATTGAAAACATCGGTGATAACATAACCCAATATCCTCCTTCACAAAATCCCCAAATAAAGATTACTATCATCATTATAATGTAATCACTAATGAACATTAGTGGGAATGTACCGATGGTTAGAACGGTTGCTGCGATTATAATTGTCTTTCGATCGTTGTTTGTTTTATCAGCTAATTTTCCCCAAATAGGCATTGAAACGAACATTCCAAGAAGTAAACATGCAAATATCAAAGTAACATCACTGGCTTGTACACCTAATACGGCCTCTGCAACATATGGAATAGAGCCAATCATTAACGCAACTAAAGATTGATAGAACATAAAGGAAATTATGTAAACCATAAAGTTCTTATGCTTTACAATGCTCCTAAATTCTTTAAAAAACGGTTCTCTCCCCATTCCCTCCTCACAGCTCTCGAGATAGCAGTCAATACGCACCTGATCCTCGCGACTACCCGGAATGGCTAGTGCTAAAGCAATTATACATATGATAATAACAACTCCTGCTTGAATCACGTATGTGTCTCTCTGATTCCAAACAATAAAAAGACTTGGAATAATTGCTCCAAATGCAGTTCCAAGAGCCCCAATTAAAGTGCTTAATATTGAGGCGATTCTACGTTCACTACTATCGCGAAACTTATCTGGAAAGATTGCGTAAAAATTTACACCGTAGATAGAGGCAAAAGTATCGTATAAACATGTCATAATTACAATCCATGCGAATAAAATCAAAGCGCCATCGACGGGATCTACAACAGGTGGAGTAAATATGAGTAGATAACTTAAAATCCAAATAACTCCTCCAATTATAACCCAAGGGAGACGTCTTCCCCATTTTTTTGTGAATTTAAAAGGTCTATCAGTTAGATATCCTACAATTGGGTCATTAAAAGCATTCCATATAGCGAATATAATATAACCTATACTGGTATACCATACATTTAATTGTATTACGCGCTCGTAAAAGAAGAACACATAAGCCCCAAAGCACATATTGAAGAATTCAGTAATAAACTTCCCAAATCCATAAGAAAGCATACTTTTTTTAGAATGCTTTATTTCTATTGTTTCTGGTTTCATATATATTACCTTTTTTTTTTTTTAATTTTTAAATAAATGAATTTACGTTTGGATTCAATTTAAATTTATATTTTAATTGAGTGATAGAATCTTAAGAATAAAAAGGAGTAATGATATTAAGCGTTAATAATCATTTTTGAATAGTATTCTACTAACAAATTTATCATCAATTCACCGAGTTCTTTAAAGACTCTTACTTTTCCCTTATCTAACCTGCGTAGTCGTTTCAAACATTTCCATAGTCCAAACTTATCGTTCTCTTTCGAGCCTAAAGCTTCTCTATACACACCTCCAGTTAATAAAAATCCACCTAAACCTCCAAGTGGTGGCCACTTTTTAAGAGCTGCTTCAAAATCACTTTCTAACTCTTGGTTCATGATATTTAATTTTTCTTCGTCTAATATTCCCAACGCAGCTCCAAGGGAATGTTCAAAATGACCGGCATGAGCTATACTTAACAAAATTTGCACTAGGGTTCTTCTGATTTGCCTTGGATCTTCCCCTTCTTTTGCGAGTCGTTCTGAAAGCTTAGTTACCTCGTCTAACGCTCTATCTTCAATGTCATCAGCAAAATCATCTGTATCAGCTACAATTAATTTGTCTAAATGTAATGCCTTTTTAATTTCATTGCTGTATTGGGCGATGGGTCTATTTCCACCGTGTCCAGAATAAATAAAAACATTTGATGTAGGTAAATCCATTTGTTTATATATTTCAATGTGAAATTTCATAAATTTGATTATTTTTGGAACGATTTCTTCCACCGGTATCGATTTAGGTGCCCAATCTTTTGCGACCAATGTGAAATTATCGGTTGCCCAGGGGATGTGAGCGACATATCTCCCACCTGTTTTACATGAGATAAGGTGAGCAATTCGCTGTGAGTGTAAATCGTCAATATTTCTTGGTAACGCATATCCGTGACCTTCTACTGGATTACCGATAGAAAAAATCAACCATTTTCCCTCATTTCTGCCAAATGGACCCCAATCGTCCATTTTTCCTTCAAGCGGAATTCGATTATTTTTTTGAG
>JBHLLM010000254.1:0-4763 GCA_048885575.1 Candidatus Hermodarchaeota archaeon | reverse complement strand
CAATCAGATCCTCTTGGTTAAAAGTTCTAATAAGTTGAGTTTTTTGTTTTCTCGTAAGGGTTTTAATCTCCAGTTCTCTTTTCATAGCACCACTTCTTTCGGAATATATTTCAAAATACTTAAGTGTGACACTCTTCTTCCCCCGACAAAACCTAGCTCCCGTTCCTTTTTTATGTTCTTCTAATCTTCTATACAAGTTATTAGTATATCCCGTATAGAAATGTTTCCTGTTGTTTTTTGCGATTGTTTCTAAAATATAGACATAATAAAGGGACATGCCAGAATCACTATTTATAAGATACCTTTACTACTATTTATTTTTATTGGCAGATTTCTTACCTGATACTAAGATTAAATGAGAGTAAGTAATTCCTCTATTTAGATATTATATTTTGATATCAAACAATTAAAAATTAAATTTATTAATAAAAACTTTTATATTTTTTAAAGTAAGTTAAAGGTTTTTCTGGTGAGTTACTTTTCCTCTAGGTATTTGTTTGATTGAATGGGATGAGGTTCTTGGTGGAAATATTTACATGAAGTTTCCGGAAAATTTAGAGATTCCGGACAATGTAGTACAACAAATACAAATTTCACATAATTTTGTCGAATCTTACATTACTATCGAAGAAAAGGATTGGAACTCAATATCTTACTACAACGAAAATAAAGAAATTATAATCGTGTTAGTCTTAGATAAATACGACGATGGATCGGATTATATTCTTGTTTTAGACGAATTTAATAAAGAACTTGAGTTAGATTTGACAGAAAACAAGTTCAAAGAGCACTTAGAACGAATTTACAATCTCTCCTTAAATGTTTTTAGGACTAGAGACGAAGTAATAGGTAAATTAAGCAATGAAGTAGCTCAATTAAAAACTTCGGAATATGATTTAAAAAGAAGATTTGAGAAGATAACAGAATCAAATCACCTAAAAGTTAAGAGTAAAATTCAATTTTTATTAGCGATCAACAATGAGATGGAGTATAAAGAGTTAAGAAATGCAATCAATACTAGTAAAAGTTGGTTAGATAATGTTCTGAAAACCTTATCTGAAAATAACCTCATCGGCTATAATAACGAAAAAAATTCTTATTTTCTTATTGTATAGCATTTTTATAAAGAATTAGATTATTAATAAGGCTTTTATTCTAATTATTATAAGTTTTAAATTTACTTGTAATAATATTGATCTAATCATGAATCTTTCAGAAGAGGAACAGAATGAAGTTCTAAAAGTTATGAAATCACAGATGCTGACCTTATTGCACGGTGAATTTGTTAAGAAGTTTGAAGAAGAATTCGCTCGTTATATAGGCGTAAAACATGCCATTGCTGTAAATTCTGGAACAGCAGCACTTCATATTGCAATCGCCGCTTTAAATATAGGTCCCGGAGATGAGGTAATAGTTCCCCCATTTACCTTTATAGCAACAGCTAGTTCTATCCTTCATAATAATGCAATTCCTATATTTGCTGATATTGATGATAAATCTTACACTTTAGATCCAGATTCTGTTAGGGAAAAAATAACTAACAAAACAAAAGCAATAATTCCTGTCCATTTAGCAGGAATTGGTGCAGATATGAGTGCACTTATTGATATCGCTAAAGAATATGAAATTTATGTCATAGAAGACGCTGCTCAATCCATTGGAACAAAATGCTATAATAAGAAAGTTGGAGCTCTAGGTCATATCGGATGTTTTAGTTTTTATCCTTCTAAAAATATAACTACAGGAGAAGGAGGTATGATTACTACTGACGATGATCTCTTGGCTGAAGAATGTCGATTACTAAGACATCATGGTGAACCAGAGTGGTATGTATATAATAGATTAGGCTATAATTATAGGATGACCGAAATTCAAGGTGCTATTGGTAGAGTACAGTTAAAAAGAATAAATGAATTTATTAAGATTAGAAATAAAAATGCCCAATATTTATCAAAAGCAACTTCTGAGATTCTAGGGATACAACCTCCCTTTATACCTGATTATTGCGAACCCGCATTTAATTATTGGATTGGTCGTATTAATCCTGAGATATTAGGTTTGACAAAATCTCAATTCCTGAAGGCTTTTCCTAGAAGCAAAGTACTTTATCCAAAACCTCTTTATAGAACCAAGTTGTTTCAAGAGAAAATAGCGTATTCAAAAGGATGTCCCTGGTCTTGTCCATTTTATGGTAAAGAAATTGATTACAGAGAAGTTAATTTACCTAGAGTAGAAAAAATTACCCAAGAAATATTTGCCTTAGATATTCATCCTAATATTTCAAAAGAATTACTTGACGAAAATATTGAAATAATGACAAATTTGGCAAAAAATAATCCCTAACACCGTTAATCAATGAAAAGAATCATTATTCGTGTATTTGGAACTGTTCAAGGTGTATTTTTTCGTTATACAACTCGTAAGATTGCTCGGAATCTTGGACTGACTGGCATTGTTAAGAATTTACCTGATGGTAGCGTATATATTGAAGCTGAAGGTGAAGATGATGAATTGATAGAATTATTAAAGTTCGCTAAAAAAGGTCCAAAATCAGCCAATGTAGAATCCATCGAATATGAATACAAGGAAGTTAAACACAAATACAAAGGATTTGATTATTCCTTCTAAAAAGAGTTATACTGAGCTTCTTATATGTTTTTGATATTACCTAGATATTATTTATGATGATAAATAATACTCTAATATTAATAATCATGTCAATCTCATTAAAGAGAAATAAATTCCTTCAATTATTCCAGACTATCAACAACCAAAACATTAGATATCGAGGACCTTTAATTTTAAGAATTTATGGCTTAATGAATGAACTCGAATTATCCAACGAAAATAGATATATACTCTGCAATTTTATAGATCAAAATAGCGAGAAATTCAATCTAAAAAAGGATATATATGAAATCAACAATGATGTTTCGTTGAATCAGTTGTTTCTTTTTGCCTATACTAAAGCCAGAGCAAACAACCTTATTCCAAACCTCTATTCTGAGTATGTTAACACTGTAAATGCCTTGTCTCAAAAAGTAGACACTCACACTAACTTTTCTTAGACCTTAATCATCAATTAAAAAAACTTCTTATGATAAAAAACTTCTTCTCAATCTCAACATGAAAATTCTTAATAAGGATAATTATTATTATGAATTTAAAAAAAAAGTCAATTGATATTGTGAGTAATTATGACTGTTGGATCCAACTACATTATAAAGATTTGTTTACTCGGGGAAGCCAATGTTGGCAAAACATCCTTGGTTTACCGTTTCATTGAAAATAAATTTCGAATGAATTATAAAAGCACGCTGGGTGTAAACTTATTAAAAAAAGATACGAACTTTGAGGAATATGGTAACGTTTCTGCTCAAATTTGGGATTTGGGAGGGCAAGAGAGTTTTAGAAGCCTACGAAAGTTGTATTTAGAAGGTGCAAACGGAGCATTAGTAATATATGATTGTACAAATAGAAGTTCATACGAAAAACTTGAGGATTGGATCTTAGATTTTAAAGAAGCTAGGGGAGACGAGCCCTTACTTCTAATAGGGAATAAAGATGATTTAACCGACTCGATAAAAGTCCAAGAAAGTGAAGGTATTGAACTTGCGAAAAGTCACAATATGGAATTTATGCCTACTTCCGCGAAAACCGGATCTAATGTAGAAAGTGCTTTTAACGAAATCATTAAAAGAATACTGAAAAAGAAATTAGAAGAATAAATTTTTAGATTTCGCCTGATTCTATTTCAGATTTGAATTTTAGGAAAAAAGAGAAATTCAAATAACTCATTTATAAATGCCTTTATAAATAAAAAATCATTTATAAAGAAATACCGTTTTCAAAAGAATTTAATTTTATTTAATTAGTTCAAATCATATTTATTGAATTTGATGTAAGATGGCAGAAGAAGAGGAAGATTTTGAAGAAGATTACGAAGACGAAGAAGAAGAAGAGGGTGAAGAGGAGGAAGGATTAGACTACAAAATTGAAAATGTCGTTGCTACTGTCGTCGTCGAGATCACAGAAAAAATCGATTTGAATCAAATTGCTCGTAAACATGCAGATGTTGAATATAACCCTGAAAGATTTCCCGGTTTAGTAATGAGAATTGAAAAACCTAAAGCAACAATTTTAATTTTCTCAACTGGGAAGATGGTAGTTACTGGATTGCGAAAAGCTTCGGAAGCAGAAAGAGTAGTAGATAAAGTAGTAAAGAATATAAGAAAAGCAGGGATAAAAGTATCCAATCCTGAAATTACTATTCAAAATATTGTAGCTAGTGGTGATTTACACACTAATATAGATTTAAATATGGCCGCAATCGTTATGGAGTATGCTATGTACGAACCAGAAGTCTTTCCTGGCTTAATCTACAGAATGCAAGATCCAAAAACAGTATTTTTAATTTTCAGCACAGGAAGAATAGTGTGCACTGGAGCTAAGCGAAAAGAAATAGTTAAAGAGGCCGTAAGCAAGTTAAACATACAGGTACGAGAATTGGGTGTCGCTAAAAAGGAACTTGGCGACAATGACTATCAAGATATAACTTTTATTTAATTCATTTTATTTTTTTCATTTATTAGAATTAGTTTGTAAATTAGAGTTATTAGTAGCATTTCCAAAAAAAATAGAAATTTGACTTATATTCATACAAATTAGCACAAACAATTAACATATTAGAAATATTTGATTTTAAATTACTCTTTTTGAAACACAATCATAAATTCACAGTGGTCCTTTCCTGATTGTAAGCT
>JBHLLM010000253.1:0-4768 GCA_048885575.1 Candidatus Hermodarchaeota archaeon | reverse complement strand
AGTTTCCAATAATAATCTTCGGGACCTGTATCGGGATTCAGAGGCGGGAAATTAATTCGTAATAATGGTTCGAGGTAAAAGATAAGGAACACTTCGAGTACAGCAAATAATAGAAGCGCTATCCACAAATAAAATGCGGGAGTTTTTACTATAGAAAAATCTTCATTTTTGTTTTCCATGAGAAGAACTATAAAAATTAAAATAAAAGTTTTTACAAAATAATCTATAAAATGCAAAATCGAATGTCTAACAAATATAAAGCAGTGATTTTCTTAGATTGTTAATTAAAAGTCTTAGTTGCGTTTACTAAAGCCTTTACATTGTCAACTGGAGTATCAGCTGTGATTTCACATCCTGGTGCTACCATATAACGGGAATCCCCGCCGCTTGCATTTATTGCCTTTTTGACAGCATCTTCAACTTCGCTAGGACTTCCTAAAGGAAGTAATCTAATGTGATCAATATTTCCTGCTACGCCGATTTTATGATCTAGAAGTTTTTGGGTTCTTGAAATATCTACAAATGGTCCAATGTTTATAGTGTTTAATTTTTGAAGTTCCGTTAAGTCCGGAGCGATTGTATTTAGATGTGGAGTTATTTTTCCACACATATGAAGGATGTTATAATTAAATATTTCAAAAAGATCTGGTAAATATAATAAACTATACTCCTTAATTTGAGTAGGTTTTAAGATTTGAAAGTCGTGTTCACAAACGACAAATACGGTTGCGCCAGCATCTTTTAACATTTTTATATAGTCTTTAATAATTATGACACTATATTCCACTAACTCATAAAAGAACTCAGGATTTAATATCATCTCTTTCATCAAGAACACATAAGGCATTAGTTGTAAGCTGAAAGTTATTGGCCCCGTCATATAAGCTGCTACTGGAACATTAGCCTCTTTTGACAGAATTTCTGTGCCTTCGATCATTACTCTTGAGCTCCTTGTCTCCATAAAATCTGGTGCTTTTAATTTTTTCAAATCATTTTCTGACTTAAATGGGTATTCAATTATCCATGGATTTTTATCAGGGGAATATTTAACCGTTGCTCCACAAGCTTCAACAACGGGCCAGCTTGGTTCTACTTGTATTGTCGTTATATCATATCCATATAAATCTATTGCTTTTAGATGAGCATCTGCTGCTTTTTCAGCATCTTGGTACATAACATTATAAGTTAATTTGTTAATTATACCTGCATGATCACCGATTTGTGGAAATACTGGAGGTCTATCTACTGATCTCCCCCTTAATGCGGCATACACACGCTCAAACGAATCCATCTGATAGATTGAATAAACTTGTTTATGATTTAATATTAATCAGTCTAATATAATGTAATAAATAAATTTAAAACTATTTCAAGCCTTTCAAATCTGAAGATGCCCTTTGCCCAGATACAATATAACGATATTCATTTTGATCGTAGTGTGCAAGAGATGTGTATTTCCCCTAGTTTTAAATGTCCTTTTTACGGTCATTCGTGGAGTTGTCCACCTAATTCACCTTATCTCGAAAAAGCGTTATCAACATATACAGAATTTTATCTAATTTACTCACTCTTTGACCTTGAATCATATATTAAAAAAGAGAAGGAAAGAACGGGTCGATCGGAGTTTTATATTAAAAATACCTTTCTTTTAACTAAAAATTTCGAGTCTCACGAGTTAGAGAATGAGTTTAAAAAATTTTTAGACCATTATGATAAGGAATATAAAAAGCGCCTTCTATTGTATGATGGAACGTGTAAGTATTGTAGAATTCAAAACGCAGGAGTTTGCACATTCGATTCTGGGGAATCTTGCCGCTTCCCTCAAGAAAAAAGGTATTCAATGGAGGCTGTAGGAATTGAGGTAATACAAACCGTACGCGATCTTAAAGATAAGCTAAAAATTGAATATCCTTCTAATAAATATTCTTACAGATTTGGATTAGCGTGTTTTAAATAAAAAAAAGGAATTTTTAAAATTAATATTTTCCATAATTCATGACTGTTTCTGTCATAGTTTTTACATTTTCGACTTTAGCGTCTCCCATACCGTTGAATTCAGAAGAAACAATAAAGGTTCCTCCTGTTTTCATGTTATCAATCAATTTTTTGGTGTGTTCTCTTACTTTATCAGGTGTTCCACCAATTAAAAGTGAAGCTGGGATTCCTCCCGCGATACAGTATTTATCTCCTAACACTTCCCTCGCTTTAACGACATCTGTTTTATCAAACCACATTATGACTTTACCTGCGGGAAGTTCTTTATAGATTTCCAATAGATGGTCACTGCGACCTTGAAAACTCATGAGGGGAGTAAAGTTCGCTTCAACTAGTTCGTTAACAATTTGTTTTATATATGGAAAATGGAATTCTTTAAATTTTTCAGGTGATAGGTAGGTGTTATACCATATAGGACAGAAAACTCTACGAGATCCTGTTACATCTAGCGAAATTTTTCCAGTCATTTTTCCTACTGCTGCTAATACGGGAGCCAAACCTTCACAAGCTTTTTTAACTTTCTCGGGGTGTCTATATAGATCTAATGATAATACATCAAAATCTCGATAGAATGCACCTATAAAGTCTAAAGGATTTGGAGCTAGCGCGTAATAATATGGGAGCCATGCTTCCGCCTTTAGTTTCCCTGCCATTTCCATTAAAAATGGTGGAAATTTTGCGACTTCCATTCCAAATTTTATAAGTGATCCTACGGCGGTTGGTGAACTTTTATTAGCAAGGTTTTTATAAGCTCTTGGAATTATGGACTCCATCATGAAATCAAACGGTTTTTCTATTAAGAAGTCCCACTCATCATCATTCATAACCGGTTTTTCAATAACGAATTGCGATTCAATATTCGCACCCACTTCTCTACCAGGATTTGAAGAGTATACATCAGCTAAAATGTCATGTGATGCCCCACCGCCTAATACTGAATTAACTGCGACTAAAATTGCTAAATCCGCGTCAAAAGCAGCTAGAGCCAATCCAAGAGGAACACTTTCAAATGACCGATGGTGACTGACGGCATCCCAATTAAAATCTCTAGCAAATTTCAATCCCATTTCAATATATTTGTTATTATCATACCATACATCTTCGTAACTGAAGCCTGCATATTTTGCAGGAAAGAATGTAGTCGCTATACCAATGGGTATCCGATCAGGTACCTTAACAGCAGCAGCATCCTCCATTCTTTGAATCTTTGCTTTACGTACTTCTTCTGCATTATCCATTTTTTAGGCACCTCCAACCCATCCTTTTATTATTTTTACACCTTCAATAGCGTCATTAACCCAAGCATCAGCACCTACATGCTTACATACTTCTTCATCTGTTCTTTCTCCACCAATAATTACTTTTACCTTATCTCTCAAATTAGCAGCAGCAATAGCTTCTACACTTTTTTTCATTGGTTCAATTGATAATGTAAGTAGTCCACTCATTCCAACAACTGGGGGATTATGTTCCTTAATCGCATCTACGAATTTTTGCGCTGGTACATCTACACCTAGATCTACAACTTCAAATCCTTCTGCTTTCAAAAAATTAATAGCAATATCTTTTCCTATATTATGAATATCCCCTTCGACAGTCCCGATTACCACTTTTCCTAAATTTTTTGTCGAAGAACCAACTAATTTTGGCATTAGAATTTCCATTGCTTCGTTAAATATTTCTCCTGCCATTATGAGATCTGTCAAAAAGACTGTATCACCAGATCCCTTTCCAATTTCAGTCATTCCCATTCGACACGCTTCCAAAATATTAATAGGATCCTCACCAGCGTCAAGTTTCTCCCTAACTAATTTTAAAACTTTTTCTTCTTCTAAATTTGTTATTGCTTCAGAAATTTCGTTCATTTTCATTTACCTTATTTCAGATGATACTTAAACAAAAGTACATTATAAGAAACTTATTAATAGGGATTTAAACCTTATTCCCATAATTTATAACTAGGATAATTTACCCGATAAATTTTGGAGGAATTTAGCGATGTTTTTCCTTGTATCTATAATTTCCTCTAATATTCCGTCATAAAGGGGATCAAATTCCTCTCCAAACAAATTCTCGAACCGCTGAAGACTCTGAGTAACGCTAACTATTCCCTCTTGATGATAAATCCAATTACCAAACGCATCAAATAAATCATTTAAAGCATTTTGAACATGTTTTGGGATTGGAATATCTTTTTCATTTGAAATATCTGTCATCTCCACAATTAACCGCCCAAGACGCCACATAAAAAACAATCCCGTAGTCACATCGTTACTTTTCTTTAATGTATAATTTTCATAGCAGGGTTCTTCAATCCATTGATTATTCTCTAATATTTTATAAAGATTTTTACTGTTCCAGTTAATATAACCTAAAAGATGTGAGAAGCTTTCAGCGGTGCTTGCATTCGATTTTTTTACAAACAATTGAAGGACAGGATAGACAATTTTTGGGGAGATACCACCGTAGATCCAAGATCCTAACGCGTTAAAAAGATCTATCGCGATGCTAAATAACCCTTCAATATTTTTATCATCGTGTCCTTGCAAATAAGAAAATGTTCCTGTGATAATTTTACTTTGATAATACATATAAAGACGCCCATCTGTTTTTGCCTTTAATTCGTCTTGAAAATTCAAATTATTATCACCTAATGAGATAGATCTATTACTTCCTTATAGTAATTCAATCTCCAGTAGGTCTTATAGTATAATCTTCTATTAATAAAATAGATGTCCGAGTAAGTGCCCGTGTTTTATGTAATACTCCTTTT
>JBHLLM010000252.1:0-4775 GCA_048885575.1 Candidatus Hermodarchaeota archaeon | reverse complement strand
CTTACACTTCTTACACCACATGCAAGTTGAGAGCGTAAAGATTGTAACTTTATGAGTGTCGTTTTCACCTTTGACTTCTTCTGCTAATCTTTCAATAAATTCTGGGAACATTTCTTTTACCTTTTAATTTTAATTATTATTAATTTAGGGTTATTATTATTAGTTTTTACTATTTTTTGCTAGATTTTTCTTCCAATTAGGATCAATACACATGATCGCCTCTTCTGTGAGCTTTTTTAAATCGCTTTCACACGATCTTGATAGTATTCCCAATTGCTCTAAAGCCCTCTTATCTCCAATTTTCATCAAACTCTCAACAATCAAAAACAAAAGGCTTTTATCTTGCTCGTTTTCATGTTTTTCTAATTCTTTTTTCAAAATCGCTACGATAGCCATAGTAGCTTTAGCATCTTTAATTTCACCCATAGCTTCGATAATCCTATTTATGACTATTGGGTCTTCTTCTGATCTTAGCGCTCTAACTAATAAATTTGTTGCTCTCCCGTCTTTTAAATGTCCGATCTGCCTTGCAGCAGAAGCTCGTTCCATTATCTTGCCATGAAATAAATTTTTAATAGCAAGATTATACTCGGCATCTCGAGAATTAGAATCCATTAAGAATGTTAAAAAGGACAAACATTAAAATTTGATTTTTATAAATTATTAAATCTAAGCATATTATTGTTTAATACCTATACAATTTTTAGTAAAAAACATTTGATATAAAACTAATCACATCTTACATATAATCTAGATAAAAATAAAATTTGTTTAGTGTTTCTATGCACTAGTTAATTAAGTAATCATAGGTATCATGAAATCTTACCGTCATAGGTGTATCAATTATTCCTGGTGAAATTATCCTCTGTTTAAGCTATTTTGATTCAATATTGGGCCCTAATCTACTTCATTGTAGTTCTCCTTTGAATCTTCAGGAACACCCAGATTTAGGTAGAATTCTAGAATTCACTGAAGAAGAAGGGACTTTCATATTTACGTTTAGAAAGTATCAAACGATTAATCATATCTTTTATATCGACTCAGACCTTGCACGAGGGGGAAAAGAACTCTTAATGATAACCTATATGATTAGAGCCGCTTATTTTAAAGACGAAATTACTGATGTTTATAATTATTTGTTATCTAAAACACCTGATCTCGAATCTTTTGCTTCAGAACTAAAGAATCTAAAAGAACTTAAAGTATTGTTGCAAAGTCATAAAAATCGCATCAAACAAAAAGAAATTCTTAGTAGTGCATCAAAAAAGTTTAAGAAAGAGTTCTTTAAGCTTTTCAACAAATATCTAGATAAACTGAGCCCCCAGCAGGATTTATCAACTCATTTATTAGATAAAGGAAATTTGAAGAAAATTTATATCTTTGGGCCTAGAAACTCTGGAAAAACGGAGTTAGTGAAAACTTTAGAGGTTATACAATTCCTACAATACAAAAACAATAATATGAAGAGAGATCTATCTAGTAAAATTTATGATTTCATAATTGATAACATCGAAATCTTGACATATGAATGTATTGATGAGAATACGGATGATGAACAAACTAAATTGTACGAAGATTGTATAGATAATGCACAGGGCTTTATATTAATCTTTAATGCCTCTAATAAGGATTCTATTAAAGAAGTCATTGAAATGTTCCAATTGGTATTAAATAAATGCCAAGATAAGGGAAGTATTATGCCAATACTTATTATTGGTAATAAATTTGACGATGAAGAGGAAATAACTTCTGAAATGATTTATGAGAAATTCGACATAGAGGAGTTAAAAAAGTGTGGGTTATCTACAGAATATTTTTCTATTAATATCCTTAATGAGAATGATAAAATCATCAACGCAGTTCGTTGGTTATTAAAACAATTGATATAAATTCCTTTTCTTTTCTGAATTTCTTTAAGAGTATAAAATCTTCACGCTAATTTTAACTTGCATTAGTTATATGGAGACTTCCACTTTCTGAAATACAAGTCATACCTCTTTAGTAAGTCTTTAGGATCTAATTGGCGATCTTCTTGCATAGCCTTTAATGCTTCAAGAACAATTTCTGTTTGTAATAGTTGAAATTCTTGACTTTTTAAATCACTAGTAGTGAGATATCTATTACCTATTTCGTTCGCTTTCAATGTGTCCATCGTGTTAATATTATAAATATCCATGAAATAACCGATTAGGAATGCACCAAACAAGAGAATAGGGAACAAAATTATTAACATCCAAAAACTTATTTTAAAAGCTAAGGATATCAATGATATTGCACTAACAGTTGATACCGCAATGCTGTAATAGGATTGCCCTAACTTTAGTCGTGATAACTGTCTTCCAATAAAGTGTGCGCTCTTCACTCTTTTTATTACTTTCGATTTTTTTAGTCTTAACATAATTTTATTTTAATAGCTATTATTTTAATTTTGATGATATTTTATGTTTGAAAATTTTGTATGATTTAAAATAAATTTTTGTGTAAATTTAATTTGTTATCATATTTCGTTTTTAACAACTTGTAACGATCATATATAAGATAGTCTTAGAAGGATCAACGGGAATTGAAATATAGCAACACTGGATCCCGATTTATACAAACAATCAAATAAAAATCAAAAGAAATTATAATGATGTATTTTCCTAAGTAGTAAAAACTTAAAAAAACTCAAATTTCCAATAATCAGTTAAATTATAACTTAAATTATATAGAATATTGTACACAATTAAAGGTAATCTTTGTATTAGATTAATTTAAGGTTATTATATTAATCGAAGAAGAATTTTCATGAAGCATACAACAGGAATTTTTTTGTTAATCATTGGTGGAATATGCATGATAATTGGTTCTGTAACTGGAGCTATTCAAATATTTGAGACCATTTATTTGATAGTTGCGAATCAATGGCCAGAATACGAACCAATTTTCAATGTAATTGTTAACGTAATTTTTAGATGGATTGCCGATTTAGGAGGCGTTGCCGTAATTGCAGGAGCAATATTAATAGCGGTGGGTGCAAGAAGGCTAGGGAAATTTATCATTACGCTTGGATTAGCTTTTGGAACTATAGCCCTTATTATATGGATACTTTCAATGATAATAAATCTTACAGGAATTATAACAGATCCAACTATAGTATTTTACATAGAAGAACTTTATAATCGATTCAATTATGGAACAGGATTAGGATTTGTGGGAGTAGTTATAGCCATAATAGGCCGTGCATTTGTAAGAAAGGTAAAACCAAAGAAACTTGAAGAAGAGATTAAAATTTAATAAGATAACAATTTACTGACGATGTTATGCAAATCGATTGACATCGAATACATAAAAGAAGAACTTAAATGGACGATTAGCGAAATTGATATAGTCGGCTGTTCTCTATCTCAGAATATCAGTAAAAAACTAAAAGAAAAATAGAAAGAAAAAATCAAAGAATTTCATATAGTTCCCTAAGTATATGCCTTACCAGCATTTTTAGCAATTGCATCAACAATTTGAGGCCAGGTTTCAACCGGTAAACTATGTCCCATCCCTTCAATAATTAATAATTCCGCTCCAGGTATAACTTCTGCTGTCTCTTTACCGCCTTCAATTGGAGCTGAATGATCATCGCTTCCATGAATTACAAGGGTAGGAACTTTTATTGAGCCAAGTTTTGGAACACGGTTTCCAGGTGCAAATGATGCAATCATTTGTCTGGTCGTTCCTTGTGGATAAAACGAACGGTTGTATAAGACTCTTGCAAGTTCACGGTATTCATCTTCTGGATAAGGAAAGCCAGATCCATAAAAAATACGCCAACGTTTAACAAAATCCTCAATATACGCTTCACGTTCTGTAGGTCTAGGTGTTAACTGAAACCGAAGATATTTTGCCTTAGGTTGAGGAAGATTCGGATTTCCTGTAGAACTCATCATCGAAGTTAGGCTCAGAACGCGGGTTGGATGACGAAATGCAATTATCTGAGCAATACTACCTCCCATCGATGCTCCACAAATATGAGCTTTTTCTATGTTAAGGGCATCTAATAGACCTACTGCGTCATCAGCCATATCTTCTAAAGTATAAGGGCGTGATATCTTTTCTCCTCGCTGAAGTTTCATAACCTCTTCCGTAAAATTTGGTACACCAGCTTCATCAAATTTGGTAGATAATCCCACATCTCGATTATCAAATCGAATTACATAAAATCCTCTTTCTACAAGCATCATACAAAACTCCTTAAACCAAACAATCATCTGCATCCCTAACCCCCCTACCAACAGTAAAGGTTTTGATGAGGGATCTCCAAATGTGTCATACTCTATTTCAATATCGTTAACTTTTGCTTTAGGCATTCTTCTTGCTTTAACTATTTAGTTTTAAATTGGATTGTCTAGAAGTGATCAGATAAAAGGGAATATCTGATGATATTTAACATTTAT
Organism: Candidatus Hermodarchaeota archaeon; assembly: GCA_048885575.1. Taxonomy (GTDB): domain Archaea; phylum Asgardarchaeota; class Lokiarchaeia; order Sigyniarchaeales; family SOKP01; genus SOKP01. The sequence goes on along the minus strand of JBHLLM010000252.1, from coordinate 348 downwards.
GTAAAGTTTTAAAACTTTTGTGTCTAGAAATGCTTCTAAATAGGTCTTTTATGTTTTATTTTCGAGCTACTCGGTAGCAGCGATTATGTACGTCAGCAAACCAGACAAGCTCTTATCCAAGAAGAAGAAGTTCTTAGCAGCTCTGAAAAGGACGGGATGGTCAATAATCGTGAAACCGTTACGAATTGATCTTTTAGGAAGATATAAAGCGATAATCGTGAGCGGAGACAATATATTCGTTAGCGTAGTCAGAGAACTTCGAAGGCTCGGAATCAAGGTTGAAGTGTAGAGCTTTAAAAAATCGTGTTCTCATGCGTTAATAAAGGAAGTTGGAAAGAAACTAGGGCT
>JBHLLM010000251.1:0-4784 GCA_048885575.1 Candidatus Hermodarchaeota archaeon | reverse complement strand
TATTATCAAAATTTAACCATTCCAGAAGCATTTTCCTCGAATACAGCGACATTTTCTTTTAATTATAAATATACTGGGAATCTATTATATCCTCCAAATGGAAGTATATATATGGCTATAATTGTTGATGGAATTGAAAAAAATAAAACCATCAGCTTCAATGAAATATTAATAGACCAGTGGGGCGCAGTTGTTCTTCAATACAACCCAATACAATTTGGACAAGCTCTACCCGGAGCTGTGTCAGTTCGGGGAGGGGTTTATATTGATGCAGATTGTAGTAAAGGAGGAGGGGGCTCAGATTTTTACATAGATACGATAAAGTTCGATCCATGGACGGAACCTAATGAAGAAGGATTGATTAAAATATACGATGTAGAAAATTACCAAACCTATTCCTATTCAAATTTAACTTACGGTAAAGGTACAACTTTTATTAATGTACAAAGATCCGCTGAATTTACTAGAGACATTATATTCACAATTTCTAGTAATTTTTCAGATTACTTAGACTTCTCAATTAACGAAGTGGAAATAGTTTCTGCTGCTGTTAAATTATTTAATAGCTCATATTTAGGTGAATCAGGTAGTTATTATAGTCTAGCTAATAAAATAAAATGGCAATTTGATATATCAATTTTTATTCCTACAGATTACTTTTCTTGGGTGGAATTAGAAAAACCTCAAGACTGGAATTTTACATCTATAGTTGACGGTTATAGTATCGAGCAAGTTGAAAATTGTGTCGGAGGTGGTTATAATTCAGAAAATTTAATAATACCTAGTAGTATACTTGTATCAGGTATTTGGCATTTATATGCAGAAAGTAATAATTATATTTTGAAAGGAAATGTTGGGGTATTAGATGAGGGTACATTCAAAATTGAATCTAAAATGACTTTTGGAGATGTATTTAATGTAAATATTACTTTAAATAGCACTCTCGCATTAACAGACACTTATATCAACTGTACGATATACTATCCGAATGCTAGCATTTTTATTTACCAAAACAAAGAACCAAGTTCTCATAATGTAATATTCGGAAATTTTCATGTAGATAGTAATATGACAATTGGTGAGTATACCGTGATTATTCAATGGACTAATAATTTATTGTCTTCAGAACGCACTAAAGTGGGTTATAAACAACTTAAATTCAAAGTGTGGCACCATACAAATTTAACCGCAATAACTCCATACATCGAAGCACTTGTAGGAGATCCTCTCCTTTTGAAAGTTAAATTTTACGATTTCGAATTAAATACATCTATTCATTTTGCTACAATAACTTATAATTCTACTTTTGGACCTTTTGGTACAATGATTTACCTCGGTTCTGGAGTTTATTTTATTGATGTAGATACCAACTCATTAGAGTTAGGAGATTATTATTTTTCCTTTAATGCTAGTAAAGCTTTCTATGAAAACCAAACTATGGACAACCTAATTCATCTTAAGATTGTGGCAGAACCATTAAGTTTAGAAGTTCCACATTCTGCACTGGAGGGTAATGCAAATAGTATAATTTCATGCAGAATTAATACTACTGGTGCTATTAGCGGAACAAAAATTTATCCCGTAAATCTTAGCACTGATTGGTTTAATCCCTATAACATAACAGACCATAACAATGGGACTTATACTATAGATTTTTCAACAGTTGATATTCCTACAAGCGGATTTCTCGAGTCATTTAATATAGAAATTTTTGCAAACAAAACAAATTACGGGGATACATATGAATTTATAACTCTTTTAGTACATCCACTCGCAACATTAGCCAAATTAAATACTTCTTTGGTTTCAGTTAATTCAAATAATATAGTTAATGTAAAAGTAAACTATACCATAGAAAGCTCAGGTGAGATCATAATGGGCTCCAATTGTTCGGTTACTTGGCAAAGCTCTTTTCTAATTACTCCTGTATCTGATGGATTTAATATAAGGCTATCTACCACGGGATTAGCAGTCGATTATTATACAGCACTTATTAAATTAGAGAAAGCAGGGTATGAAGTCGCATTCGAGACTTTAACAGTTATTATTATTGAACAAGAAATTAATCTTACAGTATCCATAAACTCAGAAGAGATACCTGAGAACATACTTATTGATTCATTCTTTCAACAAACCATTAATATCACAGCCAGAGCGTACGCAATTATTGACGAAGAATTTCTCTCTGGAGGTGTAATTACATTACTGAGTAATAATTATCAAAAAAATTTGACAGAAACACCCTTTACATATTTTTTTACCTCCTTGATATTAGATGGAGCAAACTTTGATTCGGGAATCAATACAATATTTTTAAGATTTGAGCAAGCGAATTATACAACAAAAATTTTTCCTTTCCAACTTTTTATAAGAGCCCAAAATGTTAACTTATCGACACAAATTAATTATCAGGAAATTCATGAGAATTACTTATTAGAACAAATATTCAATCAAGAATTTCAGATTTCGTGCCGAGCTTTTGTAGATATAGAGGGTGTTTACCTCTCTGGTGGTAATATAACATTTGTTAATGGAGAATATGAAGTTGCATTGTTTGAAAATGTTGATTATTGGTTTAACCAAACAATAATAATTTCGACATCTCTTTTTACCATTGGACCTAATTACGTTTATCTTAGATTTGAGCAAAACAATTACACTACAACTATTTTTGCTTTTCAAATTTTTGTAAACCAAGTGGAAATAAATGTTGAGACTATTGATTTTGAGGGCTTAATTAGCGGGGTACCAGGAGGATCCGTTTTAATCAGGTTGAATTTGACTGAATCTGGATCTTCAAATTTTATTGAAAATGCTACAGTATTTTATTCTTGGAATTTCGGCGCGGGATATTTTAATTATTTAGGAAATGGGATATATGAAAATAAGTTAAGTTTACCTTCAGGTTTTGAGGGAAACTACAATTTTAAAATTATTATCTCAAAAGAAGGAGTACTTTATAAAACTAAAGAATTTGCATTTTTTATAGAAATAAGGCAGTTAGAAGGACCTAATATTATAATTTGGATAATAATTATCAGTTTAATAGCAATTGTTGGAATATTAGGTGCTCTTAGTTTAAGAAGCTATGTGATTATCCCTAAAAGGAGAGAAAGAGAAGCTGAATTATTAGGTAAAATACAAGTTTATAAGGATGTTTGGAACATTCGAGCAGTTGTTGTAATTCATAGAAAAAGCGGATTACCTGTGTTTAGTAAAGATATTTCCATTATGGAAAAGGGTCAAGATAGTTTCCTCATATCTGGATTTGTCCAAGCTATTACTGCTTTTAGCGAATCATTTGTTGAGAAAGAGTTTAGAGCTTACAGTAAATTAGCTACAGATTACGAATATTTAAAATCTATTATTGATTTGGATTTCAAATTTTTTCAACTTTTAGTTTGTGATCATGAAACTGTGCGAGTTTTGGTCGTGTTAAGAGATGAAGCTTCAGAAAGATTAAAAAAACAAATATATTTACTCGCAAATGCTCTACACTCACAATTTGGTGAAGAATTCAGGAATTTTTCAGGAACTCTAAATCACTTATATAAACCTCTGGACGAGTACCTAAATAAATTCCTATTTCTCTACTTCAATAATTCCTTTGAAATGACGCCAAATAAAAATTATTTAAACTCGTTAATAGAATCTGGTGAATTAACAAAACTAGAAAAGAGGCTTATAAATGTCATAACCTCTATGACTAAAATCAAGAAGCAATTTACCTTAAGGGAAGCAATTGAATTAATTGATGAAGTAAATGAAGATTTAGTGCTTGAAGCAATAAATACCCTAATTTTGCAAAAACTAATCCTTTCACCTTACTCGTCTAAATTAGTTCAAAAAAAGGAATAAATTATTCTTTTAATCTCTTACCCAATTTTTCTAGCATATCCTTTGTCATAGATGCTAAATCATAGCTAGGATCCCAACCCCATTCTTCCCGGGCAAAAGAATCATCGATCGTTTTTGGCCAAGAGTCAGCGATTGCTTGCCTAAAATCGGGTTTATATTCTATTTCAAAATCAGGAATATGTTTTTTAATTTCGCTTGCAATTTCTCCTGCAGAGAAACTTATACCTGTAAGATTGTAAACACGGCGTTTTAATTTTGAATTGTCTGCTTCTAATAAATCTATCATACATTTGTTGCAGTCTGGCATATATAACATTGGTAAAACTGTGTCTTCCTTAAGAAAACAAGTGTATCTTTTGTTTTTAATAGCTTCGTAGAATATTTCTACAGCATAATCAGTAGTTCCTCCACCGGGTAAGGTTTCGCTACTTATTATTCCGGGTAATCTCATTGACCTTATATCAAGCTGGTATTTGCTATAGTAGTATTCTGCTAGGAGTTCTCCCGCTACTTTGGTTATACCATACATTGTAGTCGGTTGTAAAACTGTTATGTTAGGTGTGTTCTCTCGGGGGGTTGTAGGTCCAAAAGCTGCAATCGAACTAGGCCAAATAACTCGATCAATCCTATAACTTCTTGCAACTTCCAAAACATTAATTAATCCATTCAAATTGATATCCCACGCTGTTAGCGGCATCTTTTCACCAGTTGCGGATAAAATAGAAGCCATGTGAAAGATAGTATCAATATCATACTCAAAGATAACTTTAGCTAGCGAATTTTTATTTAACGCATCTAAGTAAATAACTGGTCCCGACTTTTTGATTGCTTCGGGAAGTGGAGTTTTTCTCCCAGTAGCTATAACATTTTCTCCACCGTATTTTTGTCTTAACACAGGAACAAGTTCGGATCCTATTTGTCCGGCT
>JBHLLM010000250.1:0-4840 GCA_048885575.1 Candidatus Hermodarchaeota archaeon | reverse complement strand
GAAGTCCATATTCAATTAACAAATCTTAAAACAAAACTTTTTTGTAGTTGTAGTAATGAATATCGTAATGTAGATCCTAATACTTGTGTGTGCCCGATATGTTTGGGTCTACCTGGTTCACTTCCAGTAGTTAATAAAAACACCATTAATTTTGCTACTAGATTAGCATTGGCTTTAGAATGCGATATTAACCACCAATTCTGGTTTTTTAGAAAGAATTATCACTACCCAGACTTACCTAAAGGATTTCAAATAAGCCAATACAATAAGGCGGGAGGAAAAGCTTTTGCTGACGGTGGTAAAATTACGATCAGATTAAATAATCATAAAAAAGACATCATTTTAAACCGAATTCACCTCGAAGAGGATCCCGCTCGGTTAGTTCATAAGGGAAGTATAGCTTCTTCGCCATTTACATTAGTAGACTATAATCGTTCAGGAGTTTGTCTTATTGAAATTGTTACTGAGCCTGTAATTAGTTCACCAGAGGAAGCGAGAGAATTTCTAAAACAATTAAAATCTATCGTTCAATATACGGGAATTTCAAATCTGGAACTAGAAGGTTCGGTAAGAGTCGATGCTAATATATCTATAAAAGGTCATGAACGTAGTGAAGTAAAAAATATTAATAGTTTTAGAGAAGTTGAAAGAGCTTTAAGGCACGAAATCATAAGGCAAAAAAATGCAATAAAACGAGGGAAGGATTTAATCCAAGAAACGAGACATTGGGACGATAAAAGAAAAATTACAATATCACTTCGTTCAAAAGAGTTTGAAGAAGATTATCGGTATTTTCCCGAGCAAGATTTAGTTCCAATTGAAATTGATGATAAATTCATTCAGAAAGTAGAAGAAGACCTTCCAGAAATGCCAAATGAGAGAGCTCAGAGACTTCGTAGAGAATATATGCTATCTGAATTCGACTCTGAAAATTTAGTTTTAGATAAACGCATAGCTGATTTTTATGAAGAGGGTGCTAACGCAGATCCCTCCTTTGGTTCCAAAGAATATAAGCAATATTGTAACTGGTTGATGAATAATATTTATGGTTGGTTAAACGAACATAATATCACAATCGATAAAACGAAACTTACTCCCAAACACATAGAAGATATAATCAAATACATAAGAGAAGGAAAAATCACATCAAAAATCGCTAAAAGTTTTGTAGATGATATAATGAAAGGGACAACTGTTTCTCAAATTATCAAATTAAGGGGTAAAACGCGGCTTTCTGACAAAAAACTCATTGAAAGGTATTGTAAAGATGTGATCTCAGAAAATCCACAGATTGTTGAAGATTATTTTAAAAATCCAAAAGCTTTGGAGGCATTGATAGGTAGAGTCATGGCAAAAACCAAAGGGCAAGCTGATCCTGCGATATCAAGAGAATTGATGATGAGATTGCTGAAAAAATAATTATAAAGTAGAGAAAATGCTAAATTACTTACAGATACTCTCTAAGAACTTCTGCTGCTGCTCCTAATTTTAGATTAATTATGCCTAATTGTGCGTCAGTAGTAGCAATTATTGTTAAGATATTTCCTTTAATCTCCGAAAATAAAATTCTCCCCTTCGCACTTTCTATTATAGCGTTATAAAACTGCCCTTGCTCAAGTTCTTTTGTTGCTCTTTGAGACGCTTTTAGGATAAGAGTAACCATAGCAGCAACGGCTTCCGGATCAACCCAACCAGGTAAAGCACTACCTTTAATCAGCCCGAATTTCTCAATAATTGCTGCTCCATGAACACCTTTTATTGTTTTAAGACTTTCCAGAACCTCCTGAATCCTTCCTTCACTCATTCAACTCATCATAAATTTTATATTACGAATTATTAGAATAATCTTGTTATTGATATTTAAGATTTAATACTATTTAAGTATAGAAATTTTGATTTTGTAAAAAAAAAATAAAAAAATTAAAACTAAATTTTTATAATTTTACCCCATTTATCGAGGAATATCGCGATAGCAGACATAACTACTATCATGATAATGAAAATTAATATATCCATCTCAAATCCAATAATATCCGATATTAAAAATTCTAACACTATTGCTATCGCATAAATAATAAATGGAGATTTTCCGTAGCTATCTAGAATGAATATTGGTTTCTGTAGTTTTTTATCAATACCAATGAAAATAAATGAAAATAAAATTGTTGCTCCTAAACTAATTGATATATATGTTAAAGTTACTTGACGCTTATTTGGATACCACCCCGGCACCAACCAGAGCAACAAACCAGCCAATAAAGCTATAACACCAACAATTGCGTAAATTAGATACTTCTTTTTATCCGTATACTCTTTATTAAGCAGCATTATGTCCCCTAAGCATGTTGCGTAAATCATTATTGCGGAAAAACCAAAAATAGTTCCAAAAATACCACCGTGGATTGAGTAAATCGCATATTCTCTCCAACCACCGAATAGAAGCATAAATTGGTAAAAAACAAGCATAAATGTAGCTATAACTGCACGTAGTTTAATTTTTAGCCATAAAAATGGTAAAGCAATTAAACCAACTAATCCCAGGGTAGGTAGAACATCCCAAATAATTATAAGGACACCACCTACCATTGTTGCCATCTCACCATGATCAACTAAAATCACTGCTAATCCAAGAACTAAGATTATCCCATACCGTACGATCATATGCCTAACTGCTTTACTAACACCATCTCTTTCTTTTCTATGTGAATAAGATAATGGCATTAGTAAACCCATAATGAAGATAAAAGCAGGAGCGCCTATATCGTAAATATTCATATATTCAACTATTGTTTGATTAGGAGGATGCGCGAGAAAAAATCGACTGATCTCGGATGCTTCCCTAATAGCCATGGGAAGAAATTCTGTAATAACAAGTAGAACCATTATGAACCCTCTTGCGTGGTCTATCCAATAGTATCTTTTGTGTTCAGATTGAGTTTTTTCAATGAGTAAATCCTCATCACTCATATTTAATCAACTTTTAAAATTTTATTAATTATTTTAATTGATATTTATGGTTTTATTCTATTTAAGTGTGAAAATTATTGAATAAAAAATATTAACAACCCTATATTTTGGTAATTAGGTAATTAGCGAATGTTTAGACAAGCAATTAAAAGCGTTAAGACAAACCAAGATTTGTTAATTGATGTTAGTGATCAGATTTGGGGATTTGCTGAACTAGGTTTTGAAGAGTTTAAATCTTCAAAACTACTAATTAAAATCCTAAATGAAGCAAATTTTTCTGTAAAATCGAATGTTGCGAATATGCCGACTGCTTTTTACGCGGATTATGGAAATGGCAAACCTATTATTGGTGTTTTAGGCGAATTCGATGCACTTCCAGGTCTTAGCCAAAATACAAAACCTTATCGAGAAGTTTTAAATGAAGGCGCGCCAGGACACGGATGTGGTCATAATCTTTTAGGAGTAGGATCGTTAGGAGCAGTATTAGCAGTAAAAGAAGCAATTGATATGGGAGTTATTAAAGGAACAATTAGGTATTATGGGTGCCCTGCTGAGGAAGTATTCAATTCTAAGGGTTATATGATACGAGAAGGATTATTCGATGATGTGGATATCGCAATGACCTGGCATCCAGGAAATTTCAATATGTTAAATTTGATGACTTCCCTAGCAGTTAATTCAGTTGTTTTTAAATTTCATGGACGGACCGCTCATGCAGCGGGAGACCCTCAAAATGGGAGGAGTGCTTTAGATGCTGTTGAGTTGATGAATGTGGGAGCTAATTATATGCGAGAACACATGATTTCTGACGCGAGGATACATTATGTTATAACTAATGGGGGTGACGTTCCAAATGTTGTTCCCGCCGAAGCAGAAGTATACTATTTTGTACGTGCTCCAGAACGGCATCAAGTTGAAGATTTGTACAGTAGACTTGTAAATATAGCAAAAGGAGCAACTTTAATGACTGAAACGACTTTGGAGATCGATTTTTTAAGTGGTATGTATAATACGATGTATACTAAAGTAGTAAGTGATGTTATTTCGAGTTCCATGAGAGAAGTGGGGGCACCGAAATTTGATAAAGATGATATAGCATTTGCAAATGAGCTTAAAAAATCAATACCAAAAGATTCTCTTGAAGGTTATTACAGGTTAATCCCTCCTGAGATGATGGAAATGGCAAAAATAATTCTCAGCCAACCCTTAAATAAAATAATAATCCCTCCAATGGGAAAGGGTAAGGTAATGCCAGGATCAACCGATGTAGGAGATGTATCTTGGAAGGTACCACTAGGAGAATTTGGAACAGCTTGTGAAGTTATGGGTTCTCCAGGACACTCATGGCAAAATGTTGCAACATCTGGAATGAGTATAGGACATAAGGGAATGTTAACGGCAGCAAAAATTCTAGCGGTATCAGCTCTTAATTTCATGAAAAACCCTGATATAGTTGAGAAAGCTCGTAAAGAACATGAACATATGCATAAAGATAATGTATATAAATCTCCACTTCCTAATGGATTAAAACCACCTCATAACAAGTTAAAAAACTAAATTTTTTGTATATTTATGGAATTCTCTCTTTTTTTTCAATTGCATTTAAAGAGTTTTTAGAACAACAATCCCGGTCTCAAATTATATTTTGCAGAAGTAAGTGAAATTTACTTCACTTAGTGGAAATCAAGATACTTTGGGCTTTAAATATTAAGTATGTATTTTTTAAATTAAGTGGAAATTTACCACCAGATAAAAAAAAATAACTTAATAGAAAAAAATAAAATAAGGTGATTTGTAAATGGTAAGCATGTTTGCGAACATGATAATGAAGAAGATGGAAGTACAAAAGGATTTTATCTTCGATATGAAGAAT
>JBHLLM010000249.1:0-4841 GCA_048885575.1 Candidatus Hermodarchaeota archaeon | reverse complement strand
AAAATGTTAATAACTTGAGAAACCTTTCTTCTTGTATAGGAGATGCTTAATTATGTTAAAGTAACAGGTTTATTAAAGCAATATTCAATATCTCTCTTAAGACAAAACTACCAAATAATCCATATTTTCAATATCTCTCTTATCCGAAATTACTTAAGACTTGGATTATTTACTTACTTCATAGGTTAGTGAGATTTTAAAATTATTATTTATTCAACAAAAAACATTTCATAACTCTTATGCACAATCGAAAATTAAATGAAATTGAATATTTAAACTGGCTTATTGGCCAGCCTTACAATATGTCTATGGTCATAACGATTAAGGGACATTTAGAAAAGGATCTATTTCTCGAATCATTGATAAAAGTCCAAAAGAAGCATCCAATATTACAAGCTCGATTAGAAGTAAATAACGAAGGACAGCCTTATTTTATTTTCGGAGTAGATGGTAAGATCCCAGTAGAAATTATCCCCCGAACAGATGATGATTTTTCCAAAAAAATTGTTGATAAGGAATTTAGTATCCCTTTTGAAACAGGTATTAATTGCCCTTCTCCATTAATTAGAGTGAAATTGTTATTAGCAGAATCAATCTCAGATATAATTGTAACCATAGCTCATGTTATAGGGGATGGGATGTCAATGATCTATCTTTTTCGTGATCTGATTTTCTTCATGATGAGTTCTAAGAAGAGTATTAAACCACTTAAAGTAATAATGGACGCTGAAGACATCTTGCCACCTTTTTATCGGAAAAAGATACCTAAAACGGCAAGAAAATTCAAAACTCTTGTGTGGCTTATTAAACGGTTAATAGCCCTTCGAAAATTTATTCGGAAATTCTCTAAAAAACAATCAAAAGAACAAAAACCAGACACCAAAGACAAAAAGCAAAGGCGTTATATTACTCATGATTGGGTTTTAACTGAAGAACAATCCCAAGCATTAATTAAAAGATGTAAAGAGGAGGGAGTTACAGTACATAGCGCTCTGTGCACAATGTTTCTACCAGACTTTCCCGTTATATATAATCCTGTTAATTTAAGAAAAAAATTAGCGTATCCCGTCGGAGAATCAACCGGTATATATGCCGGAAGAATAGAGATTAAGGTAAAATATAAAAAAAAATCCTCCTTTTGGAATATTGCTCATGAATATCATAATAAATTAGTAAAAGAGCTAAATAGTGATAATGTATTTAAAACCTTTAAGCTAATTACGAGAGCAGTTCCATTTGAGGTATTCGAAGAGTTAATGTCCTTAGAAACAGAACATACTAATCGCATTTGGATCACAAATCTTGGCTCGCTTGATAAATTCAATGAATTCATTGAATCTAAAGGGTTCACAATAAAAATGTTATATGGAGGAGTCTCACCAACTTACGAAGCAATTTTTGTACCTGTTTTTACAATAGATAAGAAAATACATTTTCAATTGCATTGTTTAACACCACCTCATACTGAAGAAGAAATTGAGAATTATATTAACAATAGTCTCAGGCAGTTGAGTAGAGCACTAAATGATTAAGAATTTGGAATAACTTTAATTTTCTCAATCTTATTCCCTTATCTATGCACCGTATAAAGCAAAAATGTTCTAAAAATTAAACAAGAAAGATGAATACGCCTTAAATTTCTTATTTATAAGATAAAAGAGATTGTATCATCAAGTTTGCCAAATATCCCATTTGTAATGATTTTTTCTGGTTTTACTATAATTCTTGTAGATTTATCCAAACCTTCAGAAGTTAGCTTTTTAAGAATTTTTTTCGTTATCCAACCATGATAAGAGAGAAAATCATCAAAAGAATCTTGAGTTAATGGCTCCAGTTTTGCTTTACCTTTCATATATACTACTTTAGGAATTTTAAAGAGCCCAGTCGCGTCAAATGTTAACCACACCCTACTATTTTGCTGGATATTTGCAATTTTTTTTCTTGTTTTTTTCGCTAATATAATGACACTTAATTCTGAAGTTACTGAAGGTTGAACCATAGTTGTATGAGGGTCTCCCTCAGAACAGGTACTTAAGGAACAAAAAGTCACTCCAGTGAGTACTTTCTTAAGTGTATTCTTCTGATCTTCATTTATTTTATCAGCCAGATTTGTTCACCTTTAGATAAGGAGTTATTTATTATATAGAATATAAAAATGTCAAATTATTAAAAAAATTACTTAATATCTTTACTTTTTTCTTCGATATACTTCAGGTAGTCAAGTTCTTTCTTCTCATGTATTTTAATTATTTCTGCTTTTTGAGCGAGCCATTGAGGACCATCTAAGGGGTAGAATAACATTACAATAGCGCCAAATATTAAAAAAATGGCCGGAATTAGGGAAAATCCAACCATGATGCCCAATTGAGCTGAGGGAGTTTGAATCGCTTGACCTGAATCGAATCCAAAATTGTTGATTATTACCAGAAATAGCCAATTTGCAAGAGAGATTGCGGGTTTTGTAATCAACGCGTTTATGCCTGAATATGTTGTTTCTCTGCGCTTTTTAGTTCTTGTTTCGTCATAATCGACAATGTCGGCTATAACAACTTGGTTTGTAATCATAAAACCTGAAAATCCAATACCAATTAAAATGAATCCGATAATGGCAAAACCAATAGTCCATCCCACAAAAAAAGTCAGCAGAAAGCTAGATCCAGACAAAAATACTGCTAAAATAAACGTTTTCTTTACTCCCAGTTTTCCTATTAGTTTATTAAAAACCACGACAAACACAAAAATCATTAAAAATACTAATAACAATGGAAGTGAGGTTAGGAAACCAGTCAGAATTAGAATATAATTAATATAGTAAAATATAGCAGTGGTCAAGATTGTCTGAGCTAAGGTAAAAGAAAAATTGGAGACTTCATAAATTAGAAATGGCGTATTTTTAAAAGTTTCTATTATTCCCTTAAAAACCGGCAAAGTATCTTCCATTTGAGTATATTTGTTCTCTTTCAAATAGAAACTGCTCGCAAATAATATTAGTGCTGAGATTATTCCTACCAAAATCATAGCAATGAGAAATTCCAAGGTGGCGTTGGGCGATTCGTTTCCCGTTAAAAAAAAAAGAGGTAATATGAAAGCTATTAAATATGAAATGGAACTCATAATTGAACCATATACTAATAAATTACCTCTCTCCTTTGCGGTTAATGCCATTTCAGCGGGAAGGGTATAATTTATAAGACCTAGTATTGTAAATAATGTGTCAAAAATAAACAAAACGATGGTTAAATTAAAAAATAGAGCAAATTGATTATTAACATCCACAAAAGGGGTCCAACAGAAGATAAAGGCAATTCCGTAGATCGGAGCACCAAATCGAATATAGGGGATTCTTCTGCCATATTTTTCCGATTTAGTGTGATCTTCGATGAATCCAAACAACGGATCGTTTATCGCATTCCAAAAAGAAAAAATTAACCAAGCAAGTCCAGTTAACTCGGTACTTAATCCCAATGTCGTATTATAAAAAAATGTTATAGCTGAAAACGCAATTTGAGAAGGTAAGCCAATGCCGGCACCAAGACCGCCATAAGCAAATTTTGATTTCAAAGGTAATTTTTCATTGGGCATAATTTCATGATATCTTGTATAAATTTAAAAATTAATTAAAAATGAAAAAAACTTTTTTTTTAATCTTCAATTCCATTAGTAATGGATATAGCAGTTTTTCTTATTGCTTACAGTATTTTGTTTATCGGGGAGTTAGGCGATAAGACTCAATTAATCGTATTTAACCTTGCTTTAGAGTATAAAAAATTCTTTAAAGTGGGAATTGGCGCAACTTTTGGATTTGCTGTAATCGTAACTATAGGAATTCTATTTGGATCGTTAATAACGGAGTTTGTACCTTTAAGTCTCATATCCTTAATTTCAGGGCTATTGTTTATAGCAATTGGCTTATTTGAATTGCGCGACATAAAAACTCTTTATTTAAATGAGAGGAAATTAAATTCAAATAATAAATGTATTAAACAAAATAATATCGAAAAAAAAGAGCCAGAAATTAAAGAAACTAATAAATTTGCGTGGCTTAAGAAAAATCCTTATCTCGCAGGATTTGGTTTTATTTTTCTTATGGAATTAGGCGACAAAACACAGCTTCTAACGATAACCTTAGCTTCCATCTATGCTGCTCCGTTAGAGGTGTGGTTGGGTGCATTTTTAGCTCTTATTAGCGTAGCTTGGATTGGTATATTTGCTGGTGCCTTCATTGCTAAAAAAGTTCCTAAGTTTTATCTGAAAGTGCTTGCTGTGTCCATATTTATCGTAGTTGGCATACTGGTTTTAATAGGAGCTTTTTAAACCTTTTTTTTATTTCCTTTTTTCCATTTCCAAGCGTATTTTATGGTATCTTGATTGCATGTAGCGACGCAAGTCCCACATAAGATGCAGTCTGCATTGTACATATTCCCCGTTTCAACTAATTCGTGAACATCCAATCCCATTACACACGCTTTAGAGCATTGCTTACATTGAGTGCATTTCTCTGGATCTGCTTCAAGATGCAGACCCGGATACCTTAGGAAGTTCATTATTTTAGTTCCAATTACGCCTAATACTCCCATTGGGCACGCGTAATTACAGAAAGAGCGATTACCTCCAACTAATCCGAAAAGAATAACGACAGAGCTAATAATTCCGAAATAAAAAATTAACTGACCAATATTGAGTTCGTTCCACGATATTAAAGCTGTAGGATCCCCCGGAGTTGGATAAAACGGGCTAAACCCATTAATATATCCCATAGTTAGAATAGGACCTAAAGCTACAAATACTATCCATACTCCAAATACGATGTATTTTATTTTTCTTCTCTTTTTTTTCTTTGA
>JBHLLM010000248.1:0-4848 GCA_048885575.1 Candidatus Hermodarchaeota archaeon | reverse complement strand
ACCAGAATTGGTGGTTAATATCGCATTCTAAAGCCAATGCTAGTCTAGTAGCAAAATTAATGGTGTTTTTATTAACTACTGGAAGTGAACCAGGTAGACCCAAACATATCGGACACACACAAGTATTAGGCTCTACGTTGCGATATTCATTACTACAACTACAAAAAAGTTTTGTTTTAAGATTTGTTAATTGAATATGGACTTCTAATCCAATTATCACATTATTCTCTTGTTCACTCAGATTATTTACCTCCAGCTTTTAATGGGGGAGCTTTTCGATAAATACCTAACTCTTGCTCGAGCTGATAACCAACATTGAGAATTCCCTTTTCATCAAAGTAATCTCCAATAATTTGAAAACCTATAGGTAAATTATTACTATCAAACCCACAAGGAATTGAAAGAGCTGGGATTCCTGCTAAATTGACAGAACATGTCAAAATATCTTGCGTATACATTTCAAGAGGATCTTCAATCAAAGTTCCAACCTTAAATGCGGTTGAAGGCATAGTTGGACAGACAAGAGAATCACATTTCTTAAATGCTTCGATAAAGTCATTCCTAATTAAAGATCTAACTTTCAAAGCTTTTATATAGAACATGTCATAATATCCTGCTGATAAGGCGTAAGTTCCTAAAAAAATCCTCCTTCTTACTTCGGGACCAAAATTAGATCCTCTTGTTCTGCTAAACGCACTATAAACATCACTGGAAAGATCGTCGCTTACTTTTCCATATCTTAATCCATCATATCTAGCTAAATTTGAGCTTGCTTCGCACATACACAATAAATAATATGTCGCTATTGTGTATTCAAGATGGGGAATTGAAACCTCAATCGTGGTTGCCCCTAAGCTTTCTAATTTCTCTATTGATTTATTTATCGCGTTTTTCACTTCATTATTAATACCTTCTCCAAAAAATTCTTTTGGAACTCCAAGAACTCGTTTTTCAAGTGGTTTCTTTATTTCTTCTGTATATGAATCAACTTTAATATCTACGGAGGTAGAATCAAGGGGGTCTTTACCTGATATTATCTCAAGAAGTAATGCTGAATCGTAAACGCATTTTGTAATTGGACCAATCTGATCTAATGAATTTGCAAACGCTATTAGACCATAACGCGATACTCTCCCATAAGTTGGTTTTAATCCCACAACTCCGCAGAAAGCTGCAGGACATCTGATACTACCCCCAGTATCGCTACCTAAGGCAAAAATAGCTTGGCCTGATGCAACTGCAGCAGCAGATCCTCCACTTGATCCTCCTGGAACCCTTTTTAAATCCCAAGGATTATAGGTAGGTCCATAACAGCTATTTTCTGTGGATCCACCCATTGCAAACTCATCCATGTTTGTATTTCCAATATGTATCGCATTTTCAGTTTCGATTAATCTCTCGATCACTGAAGCGTTATAAGGAGGACGAAAATTCTGTAAGATACGTGAACAACAGGTAGTAGGATAATCTTTGATACATATGAGGTCTTTATTTGCTAAAGGTAAACCATACAAATTTCCTATTTTTTCTGATCCTTTTAAATTTTCATCATATTTTCTTGCTTTTTTGATACTTTTTTCTTCATTGAGATTGACAAAGGAATGCAGTTGAGATTCAAGTTCATCCACTCTCTTATAGCATGATGTTAAAATATCTTGTATTTTAATATCTTTATCTTTAATCTTTTCAATTAATTCGAATCCCATGTATTCATAGAGCTTCATTGACACCAATTTACTAAAAGAGAATCAATAAAAAAGGGTAAATCCTTACTTTTTAAACTTATAAATACGGGTAAACTAAAAACTTTACTCATTTTAAATTCAATTCATTGTGCGATTCTTGCCTTAAACTTTAAATCTGAAACAAACTATTTTCTATATTAATTTTAGCAAAAATAAAATTAACGCTTAATTGAAAGGTGATTTACATAACAATAATAAATTCTGAAGGAAAGTTTAATGATCATTATTATCTCATAGATGGAATGCCAATGGGAGTACCCAGATTTCTTTCGATTTATATAATTGAAAATAATGGTATGCGATTAATGATCGATGTTGGAGAAACATCAAAAGCCCGAACAGTTATAAAAAAACTTAAAGATTTTGGGCTTTATCCTATTCATAAAATTGTTTTAACTCATTCCCACTGGGATCACGCTCAAGGAATTTCGAAAATAACCAAATTAATGAAAGACTTAGATGTAGAAGTATTGGCTTCAGAGAACGCGATTGATAATTTAAGACATCCAGAAAAAATGATTGATGGATATGAGGGAATCAATTTAAATCCTTTTGAAGATGAGGTAATTCCACTAAAAGAAGGAGATATAATTGATTTAAATGGATTAGAATTAGAGATTATGAATTTTTTTGGACATACTATGGATTCCATTGCGTTATTTGATGAATCAAATAGAAATATTTTTATCGGAGATGCAGTCGGTATGCGATTAGATCAAGATGCTTTTGTTATCCCTCTTATGCCTCCTAACTTTCAAGAAAAAGATCTACTTAACTCTTTTAAGAAATTACTAAATATGAAAAATAGGTTGAGTTCCATTTCTTTAGGCCACTTTGGAGTATGGAAAGATACCCATTATGAGCAAGTATTAAATGAAATGGAAGAACTATATTTTAAAGTAAAAAACTCCTTAATTGAATGGTATCATGAAAATGCTTCAATTGATATTATTACTAGTAAATATTGCAAAACATTAATGCCTAATTCAAAATTTTGGGATGAGAAAATTTTTGAATTTATAGTAGGTATGATGATTAATGGTCTAAAAATAAGTGGATTTGTTGAAGGATAACTCTAAGTTTAGGGCGTTTTTCTTATCATAGTTCTAGCGAAAGGGATAGCGTCCTTAATATTATCTAGCCCACACATCCATTGAACAACGCGTTCCACGCCTAAACCGTAGCCCGAATGAGGCACACTGCCATATTTTCGCAATTCAAAATACCAGCTATAATTCTCAGGGTCTTCACCATCTGCTTCTAATCTTTTCTTCATATCTTCAACTAGTAAACTCCTTTGGGATCCACCGATAATTTCACAATACCCTTCTGGAGCTAATGCGTCAAAGCAGAGAGCTTCTTTTGGATTTTCCTCACTGGGTGGCTTATAAAAGCCCATAATTTCAGTAGGATAATGCGTAACAATCACGGGAACTTTAAAATGTTCAGCAATTTTAGCTTCCTCTATGGTTCTTAGATCTTTACCCCATGGGACATTCATTTGATATTCATTATTGAGGATATCTAATGCTTCAGAATACTTAATAGTAGGATATTCCGCTTTCGCGTAATGTTCAAGCAAATTAATATCTCTTTCTAAAATCTCGAGTTCTTTCTTGTTAAATTTCAATACTTCTTGTATAATAAATCTAATTTCATCTTTAGCAACTTCAGTAATTTCATTAAGTGTCATCCAAGCAGCTTCCATTTCAGCCATCCAAAATTCTGCCAAATGTCTTGAAGTTTTTGATTTTTCCGCTCGGAAGGTTGGTCCCATGTTATAAATCTTTCCTAGTGAAAAAATCCCAGCTTCAGCATACAACTGCCAAGTCTGGCTGAGATACATTATGTCTTCAAAATATTTTACCTCAAAAAGCGTAGCACCTCCTTCTGATTGGCTTGGCTGGAAAATAGGGGCATCAAATTCATAATATCCTCGACTTCTAAAAAACTCGTGAATTGCTCCTACTACCGTGTGTCGAATCTTTAAAACAGCATTTATTTTTCTTGATCTTAACCATAGATGTCTATTATCGTACAAAAGCTCTGGTGATTGGTGTTCAGTAATAGGGAAAGGCTCAGCAATCTGAACAATTTCCATTTCATTAACAGCGACTTCATATCCAGTAGGCGCTCTATCATCTTCTTTTAGTTCGCCTGAAATCTTTATTGAAGATTCAATAGTCAATTTTTCAGCCACTTCAAATAACTCAGCATTTTTACTCTTAGCAATCACACACTGGATGATATCAGATTCATCTCTAAGCACAATGAATACAAATTTATTACTTTTGCGTTCTCGATATACCCATCCTCTCAAATTTACAATCTGAGGTTTTTTCTTTAGAGCTTCTTCAATTGTCATATATTTTAATTTTGTCATAATACCTAATTTATAAAATATTGATGAAAATATATATTTAATTTCGATGTAGAAAAATTATTTTTAAAAGAATATTATTGTTAGTTTCAGCTTTTAAAATTAAAAATTGATTAATAATCAATTTGAGAATTAATATTCTAAATAATAAATATAGCAGCTGCTATAGTACAAGCCCATTCATTCTCTTCTCTAACTATAGTATGAATAGTTATACTTTTAGTTTCTACTATTTTACCACCCATTTTATAAACTTCTTTTTTTTCATCGTAATTTAGATCAGGATCAAAAGGTATCCCTAAGGTTGATGCAAGCATTTCCGCAGCTAAATCCTCAGCAGTGTCAGCTACCGTTTCATGTTTCTTTCCAAAGTCATGATATTCACTTAGATAACCATATTGACCTTTATCTGCTGGCTTCGCTACCCCTATTGATGATGCAATAATCCGATTATATTCATTTGATTCTTCTCTTGCAAGTACACAATATACGATTTGACCTGGACGTAATTGTTTTAAACCATCTTCTTTGTCTATTTCAATACAATAAGGTGGTAATATTGAGGATACGCTAACTAAATTATATTTCTCAATTCCCGCATGTCTTAGTGCTTGCTCAAAAGCTGCTAATTTGTTTTTATGAAATCATTTACCAGATACAAAAAATACTTTCTTGGGAACAAGGGACATCTTATAATGATAAAGCTATTATAATTATTAATTA
>JBHLLM010000247.1:0-4850 GCA_048885575.1 Candidatus Hermodarchaeota archaeon | reverse complement strand
GGTTGGGCATTTAATGCCTTTTATCGGCAAACAATTGCACTCCGAGGGAACCTATTACCGAGATGATGTTTATGGGCAATTTGATGTAGTATTTAACACAAATAATTATTTTTCTCCAGAAGGCCATATAATTGGAGAGGTTTACACGGAACATGATGAAGGATACGATCAAGAAACAGGATTATGGTCTGTTTTTGACCTGAATTCTATACTTTTTGTCACATCTTCAAGTTATTTAAGACCTTTCTGTTTTGGTTATTATTTCTTAGCATATTGGTTCCCACTCTTGTTTTTCTTAATACTTTTCTATGTAATTTACGAAAAGCTCCGTTGGAGGCCTCGGGTAATATCGCGGGGAGCATGGGAAAAAGATATAATTATCCGGAGAACTTCTCCAAGTAATACCGAAATATCTTCAATGTCTTCAGCATATTTAGATATGATACCTACATATATAACTCGTGCCAGATCGCAAGGAAAAAAAATAATTTATGCTCACAATCAAAAAGAAATTTTAGGCATTGGATTTATTGAGTCCAAAGGAAAAATGGGAACATTTTATGGGAAATTTATTAAGGAATTAGTAAAATTCGCTAATGTAAAATTTGTATTTACAGAAATGAGTAATTTGCCAAATTTTAGAAGCATAGAGAGATATGACGTTTTTCAAATTGATAATCTTCAGAATCAAGATTTTAGTTTTGATACGGACCATATTAAAGCAATTAAAGAGCCTTACCTTAGTTCCATCATGAGGATGATAGCAAACGAAGATAGTGGAAAAAAAAGTGAGAAATATGCTAGATGGGTAATTAATTCTTTTAATGATGACATTGCAGTAACAGCGACCGCAGCTAGACAAGAAGTTTGGATAAATCAAATTATGTCAGAATTGTTTAGACATAATTATCCAAAACCTGAGATTGTAGGCAATGAAATTCTATTAGGAGTTGGATTTGCAACTCCAGGAATCGGCACTGGTTGGTTATATGGGCTTTATGTACACCCTGCATTTAGAAATCATGGAATTGGAAGAATGTTAGTTCAAGCAAGATTATCTACTCTTAAAGAAATGGGATGTAATACAGCAATAACTGAAATTGCTGAATGGAACACTCCTGCTAAGAATATTTATGATGATTTTAGAGCAGAAAGGATAGGGAAAATGAACCTCTTAGGCAAAAGAATGCCGAAAGTTAAGGTGAGACGATACTGAGAGAAAAGGTAATAAGTAATTCGACTTATCATCGATATTTAATTGATTCTATAGATTATCATTTATTTGAAACTGAACCTGAAAATCTTAATATAAACCCAAATTATAAATTTTTAGCTAAATGGGTAAAAGCATATCTAGGTCCAGCAACAGCAGAATTTCATGAAATTTCAAATGGACAACACTTTGCTTTAAGAGATGAAAATAGAAACGCTATAATTCCTAATCTAAATAAAGAGATAGATGGTAAACTTTTTTATTTATCAGTTAAAGGATGCGGAGCCCAAGAAGATATGTTTTTTGGAGGAAAATTAACCTTGAGTAAAATTCGCGCTGCTTGTCGAGATCCAAAATATATCACACGGTTAAAAAAAATCAATAATTGTTCAGGATTCATAATGGGGGAATTATGGATGGGTGAGAGTCCATATGGTGCGCAAGGCTATATTAATGGCGTTGATGAGCTTAAATTTTCTTCAATCGCTAATTTAGATTCTATTAAAGGAGCACATTTATGTCCTGCGATTGGCCTTGTACAGTTACCTAAGAATATTGAAGAAATTGCAAGAAAATTCTTTTGGTGTAGGACTTATGATGATCATTTCTATCAAGTAATAAGGCTAGTACCATCGAATATCAGGCTATATTTTGAATCTAATCAAGTAATAGCAAATATCAAATCCATTTTTTCTTTATTTGAAATAAATTCTGCCAATAAAGCAGAATTATTCGAACTTAATTTTATAAAAAGTGGAATTGCGTTATTATCACTTTATACAAGATCTGCTAAAGTGGAGGGTAAGCAAATTTCAGGAATTATTTACAAGGATGTGTGGTTAGATAAAGATTGCGTAGTAGCACCAGATGGAACCATTCACTTTGCTGATATAGAAGGATTTATCTGGAAAAACACCTCACCTAAGGAGTACGAAAAAATAGTAAAGGAAGAATGGCAAAAATTAGTATTTGAATTTTTATATGCCCTCATTAAAATTGACACTTATCGCCATAACCTAAATGAAAAATATTTGGAATGGGATAAACAGCGTGAGGAGTTGGCATTACTTATCCATCAGGCATTAAATAAAGATATTTTCACATATGCCGAAAATCGAAATAATGATTTAATTATAATAATAGAGGGTGATTCTCTTCCGAGAGTAGAAATACCCTTAATTGAAATGGTGAATTAAAAATGGAATGTGATAGAGCATTAGAAATATTAAATTCAATAAAATCTGCGACAAATATTGTTTGTTCCTATGAAGAGATATCAGAATTAGTAGGGTTTAATCTTATTTCCGAATCTACCCTACAAGAACCCAGTAGGTCTCTCGAACATGATTTAAAAGGCCAAAAAAACCAATTCATAAGACTTAACAGTGAGATTCGAGATTCTTATAAGAATCTGATGTCTATGGAGGCAGATTATGAAAAAATGTCTCTATTTTCAGGTAAGAACAAACTAAAGAGGGAAATTAAGACATTAAAAAATATACTTGAGAATAAAGAAGTTGAAGTAAAGAATCTTAAAGATGGGATTTTATCAATTACTCTCGAAAAAGAAGCTTACGAACGCGCAGTTAAAGTTAATGGTAAAAAAGTTGTGCTTACACCAATTGGAGAGAAAATGATCGATGAAATTCAGGCCCGTAGACGCTTTTATTCTAGGGAATTGTCTGATTTAATCGATGTTATTAGGAGATTAGATGAAGAATTTGGAAGAATTATTAACCAGATTGGAAATCTCATGAGGACCAATAGATTTTCCCCTATTTGGGCGCTTTATTTAATCAATACGAATATGCAAAATCTTACTCATATTATGGATGCTATAACCATGAGTGAATATTCTTACAATAACGCTCAGAAAAAAATGATGCGGTTATCTTTTTATCTTATGAATCATCCTGAAATACCTGTTCCAAGAAATGTGAGAGCGGCAAAAACATTAGACGCCGAATTTAAATACCAATATGGGAAATATGCTCCGATTCAACAACTTAATGAAATGTTTAATAGCGCTGGTATTTCAACTTTTAATATTCAAAAAGCTTTATCTTTACTTTCAAGACTTTTCTCCATATGGGTATCAAAAGATAGGCAAAATGTGCAGGATTTGGACGAGTATCTTAATAACCTAAAAATATTTGTTGATTTTAAAGGAGACTTACCTATGATTGGTAAAAAGACAAGGCTCTATGAACACCTAAATCAAAGGATAGATGAAGAGATGCAGTATGTTTTTCTGACTCTTGCTTACTCTACCAATCTTGATGCATATAATTATTTTTATAGCCTTTTTCAAGAAGTTCCTGAAGGTAATAAATTTTTTTCATCCATAGCAACGCTTTTTCCATGGGATTCAGAAGAAACATGGATGATCTTATTGCGAGCTCAATCAAATATTCTAAAAGCTCAAAGCGCTAAATTTATACCAGAATTGATTGAGTATGCCTTATTAATGGCTTTAAATCCCAGGATTTTAACAATTGAAAATAATATGACTCAAGAACAGCTAATAAAATGGAGGTTTCTAATAATTCCTACTATTCATTTAAGTATATATTCATTTTTAGAGAAAGATTTGGAGATATATATAAGAAGGAGACCTTTAGCATATATCATCGCACCGAGATATTACCACTACTCAATGCTCCATTATCATGCTATAGGATAATCCGGAATTTTCTTTTCTTTTTTTATGAATTTTATGTTTTTTATTAACTATTTTTAAAACTTCAATAAAGGATGTAATCAGTTAGAGATGTTTTTTTCTTAATCAAAATGTTTTCTCTTTCTGCTATCTCCTGCCATGTTACTCCCTTCCAAAAAGCTTTTTATTTATCTTAATCATTCATAACTTTTTTGTCGATTACATTATTTTTTTCCATTATTTGTTGTAAAAAAAAGTATTAACCGTAAGATTTTTATAACAAAAAAACCCATCATAAGTTGGTAAAAAAATTTTTTACAAAAATGTGGTGGTTATTATTTCAAATTCAGATAATAAAGAAAAGATCTATAATGATGATTTAGATATTGGTTTTAAAGCTGAACTAAAATTAATCTTATCAGACAAGGAAGTTATTGAGTTTGGAATTGACAAAGATTTTATAAGAGAAAAATTATTAGAATATAAGGAAAATTACCCATCACGTATCATCATTAGATCTGGGCAAGTAACAAACAAATTTAAGAATTATCTTAGGGGTATGAAAATGTATGAACGAAAAAAAGAAAGGATTTCATTTTATATATCTGAGGAAAAAAAGAAAGGATGGCGAAGGTTTATTGAAAGTAAAGAGGAGACTAAAACACTTTCTAATCTCTGCAGAGAAGCAGTAGAATTTTATATTGAAAAATCTCATTTTTCTAACGATTTAGATGCTCAACAAAATTATCTAGCAATTAAGCAACACCTTACTGTTATAAAGGGTGCACTAGATTTCCTTCTCAAAAAATGCTCAAAAAAATTAGAAGATGAGGTCCTAGATATTATTCAAGATGCATTTGATCAGGCAATACTTATTGAGTCAAAAATTAGAACTATACCGGATAATGCTCAATACATTAAGAATATAGATTTATTTTACATTGAAGATGAACCAACAACAATGAAACTTCTAAGAAT
>JBHLLM010000246.1:0-4865 GCA_048885575.1 Candidatus Hermodarchaeota archaeon | reverse complement strand
TCTTCAATGACATCTCTTACTACGCATAAACCGTCGTGAATAGCTCTTTCAGCTTCATCGATGATAAGTTCAGTTCCGCCTCTGATTAAAATTACAACTGACTTGGGATCTTTACATTCTTCGACAAAGATCCAGCTATCGTTCATAAGTTTACGTTCTTCAACTAATCCAGCATATCCAAGTTTCTCTTGTGTCACATCATCAAGATTGGTGAAAATCATTCCCCCCGTAGCTTTTGAGAGTTTCTCTATGTCAGATTTTTTGACGCGTCTTACGGCCATAATATTTGCTTTTGTGAGAAAATGTTGAGCCATGTCATCAATTCCTTTTTGGCATACTACTACATTTGCTCCTGAATTCACGATCTTGTCAACCATTGTTCTAAGCATTCTCTCTTCTTCGTCGAGGAATTGTTGGATTTGATCTGGGCTTGTTATTTGGAGTTTAGCGTCGAATTCGGTTTTTTCAATCTCTAAAGCACTTTGTAATAGAAGAATTTTAGCATCATTAATCATTTTTGGCATTCCGGGGCTAACAACTTCTTTGTCCAAAATTATACCTTTAATGAGGGTAGTTTCGTCAATTGATTCTCCCTCTTTTTTTTGAATTTGGACTTTTTCGATATCAGCAACCATTTTACCATTATCGTTTTTTTCTGCTACTGCTTTAATTGCATTGATACAAATTTCTGCGAGCATATCTTTTGATTCAGAGACGATTTTTGACGACATACAGGTCATTGCACAGTTCTTCAATCCTGGCATATCGTCAATTCCGCTTTTTATTGACATTTTTTCTAATATTTCGACAGATTTCTCAGCAGCTTTTCTAAAGCCTTCAGTAATAACTGTTGGGTGTATTTTTTGTTGCAAAAGTTTTTCTGCGCGTTTTAATAGTTCACCAGCAAGGATTACAGAAGTAGTTGTACCATCACCTACTTCAGAATCTTGAGTTTTAGCAACTTCAACCATCATTTTTGCTGCTGGATGTTGAACATCGATTTCTTTTAGAATTGTTGCCCCATCGTTAGTAATAACAACGTCGCCGAATTGATCGACGAGCATTTTATCCATTCCACGAGGTCCTAGTGATGTTCGCACTGCTTCAGCGATAACTTTCGCAGCCGCAATGTTATTCTCCATAGCGTCTTTTCCACGAGTTCTTTCGGTCCCTTCCTTCATGATAAGGATAGGTTGACCGCCTAATTGTGCCATATTAAATTCACTTTATTTTGATTTTTTTAAAATAATTATAAATTATATAATGATCTCTAAGTCATAAAATTAAAAAAGTTTACGAAAATTTTATTTTTTAAAACTTCAAGGGTTGTTTGCAGAAAAAAAAGTAATGCATAAACATATGTTTAGCAAATAAATGTTTTTTCGCTTTATTTATGTAGTTCTCGTTTTTTTAGGCGTAAGTCTTTTGATCTGCATCTACGACACTTTTTTGCTTTGATGGGGTTTAGCGCTCCGCATTTGCGACAAACCGTTTTCATTAATAGGTGTTGTCTAGCGATTTTTCTTTTATATGGATCATCAATGGGCATATAATAATCTCCTTTGCTTGCTAACCATTTTAGTTTATTGAATAATCATTTTAATGCTTTTCTTCTTGAAACAATCATATTTAGTTCTTATTCAAGTTTCAACAAAAGAATAAATTGAAAAACATTTGAAAGCTAAAAAATTTTTTGATATAGGATTAAATACAATTAAGAAATAAAGTAAAAATTAAAATTTTATAAATAATTTTAAACTTTAATTAGAGTATTATTAATTTCAAATTTAGATGAAAAAGTTGCCAAGCGAGATATTTGACGAGGAAAAGTTTTTGAAATTAGCGGAGTTTGCCGTCCATTGTCGGGTTAAACGAGTAAAAGATGTTGTGAAGTTGAAATTAAGGACCAAAAAACGGCTTTATACATATAAAACGGACCCTGCAACTGCTGATAGACTTGTAAGAAATCTTACTTGTGATATTATCGAGTTATAAGTGGATTAGAAACTAAATGAAAAATCTCCCCGCGTGTAAAACATGTGTAAATTCCGGATTTTTATGTACTAGTTGTCAAGAAAAACTAGATACGGGAGTTCTTACTCAGTTTGAATTAGATTTAGCTAAAGATTTACTTGTTTTGGAAGAAGAAGAAAAATTTGGATTTTTAAAAAATATTTCTTTCTTTAAAGCAATCGATTTCGAGGACGTTGTAATTATTGTAGTCGGAAAGAAAGATAAGATAAATATCACTCAAAAATTAATAAATTTTATTAAAGAAACATACAAAGTAGACGAGTTAATCTTAATCGAACAAACTAACAATCCTAGAGCCGCCTTAGAAAGTTTAATCGCCCCTAGCAAATTACGTTCTATGAATGAGATCTTTCTGGCTACAGGAGATATTGAATTTAAGGGAGTTCTTTCCAAAAAAGATCAAGACTCGATCTTATTTACCACAGAAGAACTCGAAGAATTAATTCTTGAGCTCACTGGTAAAACAATTCGTATCGAATTTGAATAATAGTAATTATTTTATTTCTCAATTTCTTATTATCGGATAGGTTTGATATATTGTGGACGAATACAAACAAGTTATTTTAATACGGACAGATTTAAAGATGGGTACGGGGAAAAAATGTGTCCAATCATGTCATGCTTCGATATCGTCAGCAGATTTGGTTAGGATAAAAAATAAGGAAGTATGGAAAAAATGGAAAAATTCAGGACAAAAGAAAGTGGTACTTAGAATAAGTGGTATGGAGGAATTAAAAGAGGTTCTCTTAAAATTAGAAAAAGATCAGATTCCGTATTTTTTGGTTAGAGATGCTGGTTTAACGCAACTAGCTCCTGGAACCACCACAGCTTTAGGAATAGGACCTGCAATTTCGGAAACTTTAGATAAGGTTACTGGGGATTTAAAATTACTTTAATATAATGTCTTTAGGCTAATTAAATTGGATGAAAAAGAATATAATATCGAGATATTTAATAACAATAACGAGAGAGAAGTTGAAAAGATTGTAGGAATTGAAGCTTTTTCAACTTCTGAAATAAAGGGTATTCAAGGAAATATAAAAAATCGATATAAAGACTTCATCGTTAAAGAGATCACTTATAAAGGGCGCGTTCTAGAAATTAATGAGGATTACTCTCCTACCAACTATTCTATAGAAAGCAATGACAATTATACTACTTTTAATTTGGTTAAAATCAATAAAGATACATTTGAAGCAGTAAGATTGATTAGCGACGCTTTAGGAGTAGTTCCTAAAGCAATAGAATACGCAGGATTAAAGGATAAGCGCGCTATAACCGTTCAACAAGCTTCAATAAAAGGGAATTATGTTGAAAAGTTACAAAATTTAAAAATAAAAGATGTTTTCATTAGAAACATTTCTCCTTCAAAACATCCCGTTAAATTAGGCAGTAATTGGGGGAATCACTTTGAAATTACTATTAGAAATATCGATCAGAAAGGTAATGAAATAGAAGAAATAGAAGAATTATTATCAATATTACGCTCTCAAGGATTTCCGAATTATTATGGGATTCAAAGATTTGGAACTTTTAGACCGAATTCGCACCTAATAGGGAGATATATTTTAGAAAAAGAATTTAAAAAGGCGTTTGATGAGTTTGTTATAGTATCATATTCATCTGAATTACCTCAATCTAAACATGTAAGGGAAGAATTAAGAAAAACAGGAGACCTTGAAAAAGCTTATGAATCTTTTCCTGAAAGTTTAAACTATGAAAGGATGATGATCGAATACTTATTGGAACATCCTGGTGATTACGAGGGAGCAACTAATCACTTACCTAAATACCTTATTAAACTACTGATTAGTTCATTTCAATCATATTTATTTAATAAAATGATAACTTTGAGATATAAAAAAGGAATTTCTTTAAACAAACCCATTAAAGGTGATATTTTTAATATTTTAGACGACGAGAATGGTAATATTACTCAAATCAAATACTTATACAACGGATTATATGATGAGTTTCTCCAAGAAGCTTACGATTTAAACCGAGCTAAAATAGTATATCCATTAATCGGATATAATACAAATTTGGACGATTATCCAAATATTAAATCTCTAGTTTTAGAGATTTTACATAACGAAGGAATTTCGGTTGATATATTTAATAATAAATTATTAGAAACTTATGAATTCAAGGGTTCATTTAGGACGATAATGACAAAGCCTTTAGGCTTAAAGATTTTAGAATATTCCAAAGACGATATTTTTCAGAATAGAAATAAATTAAAAATCGAATTTTCTCTTCAGAAGGGCTCTTATGCTACAATATTATTACGTGAGATTGTAAAATAGAGGATTATTCGATATCTATCTCGTATTCTTGAGTCGTTTCAATTCCAAGAATGTCGTTCACTTTTACGGCAATAATATATTTTCCTTGTTCTTTATAGGTATATGGTATTGAAGTTAATTTCAATTTCCGGTTTTTAGGTGTCCTAAATGAAATCCAATTCGTATTAAAATAATCACTTTCACGATTGAAATCTATAGCCCAACTATCAACCCAATCAGAATAAATTTTTATATTAGTTTTTAGTTTATCATTAATTAAATTTAGATCTGGGACTAAGTAACTGACTAATTCAATAAATACATTTTTAGTGTCTTTAACTATCTTTATTTCAAATTTTCTTTCCTGAAATTTAGTGTTTTTTGCTTTTTTTTGAACATTATCTATTAAAAATCTTTTATCGATATCATTTTCTTGTTGATCTGTGTTGATTCTTAATACTCTAAATGGTTGAGAGATATCGTGATACTTCTGTTCCCAACTTATCAGATCATTACTATTCCAAATATCAAGAATTCTTTTGCGAC